>JBHADP010000022.1:0-15943 GCA_041855125.1 Neisseria sp.
AAACGTTTGGTTAGGCTGGCAAGCTGAATTTTGGCAATATTGCGAATATGCTCTTGACCTAAACCGTGGAACACCACCACTTCATCAATACGGTTAATCATTTCAGGGCGGAAATGGTCTTTCACATCTTCCATCACCGCTTCTTTGACTGCTTCATAATCGGCGGTGCTGCCCATGGCTTGAATATTTTGGCTGCCGATATTGGAGGTCATCACAATCACCGTATTTTTAAAATCTACCGTGCGTCCTTGCCCATCCGTTAAACGACCATCGTCTAACACTTGTAGCAAGATGTTAAACACATCGGGATGCGCTTTTTCCACTTCATCTAGCAAAATCACGCTATAAGGTTTGCGGCGTACTTGTTCGGTTAAATAACCGCCTTCTTCGTAGCCGACGTAGCCCGGGGGGGCACCAATTAAACGGGCAACAGCGTGCTTTTCCATATATTCCGACATATCAATGCGAATTAAATGGTCTTCACTGTCAAACAAGAAACTTGCCAATGCTTTACACAATTCGGTTTTACCCACCCCTGTTGGACCTAGGAATAAGAAGCTGCCATAAGGTTTATTGGGGTCTGCCAAGCCCGAGCGGCTGCGGCGAATGGCATCAGAAACCGCACGCACGGCTTGGTCTTGTCCCACCACACGTTGATGCAACACGTCTTCCATTTTCAGCAATTTGTCGCGTTCGCCTTCCATCATTTTGGCAACAGGAATGCCTGTCATGCGCGACACAATTTCGGCAACTTCATCTGCGCCCACTTTGGTGCGGAACAGTTTGTTGCTGGCTTGGGCATCGGGATTGCTTTCAATCGCTTGCAGTTGTTGTCCTAATTTAGGCAGTTCGCCATATTCCAATTCAGAAGCGCGGGCAAAATCGCCTTGACGTTTGGCTTGCTCGATTTTGACTTTCACTTCATCAATTTGTTTTTTGATGTCGGCAGTGCCTGCTGATGCTGCTTTTTCGGCTTTCCAGATTTCGTCTAAATCGGCATATTCTTTTTGTAAACCTGCAATTTCGTCATCAATCAATTCCAAACGTTTTTTGCTGGCATCATCGCTTTCTTTCTCAACGTGCATTTTTTCCATTTTAAGCTGGATGATGCGGCGGTCGAGTTTGTCCATTTGCTCGGGCTTGGAATCCAATTCCATTTTGATGCGACTGGCAGCTTCGTCAATTAAATCAATGGCTTTATCGGGTAGAAAGCGGTCGGTAATATAGCGGTTACTTAATTCGGCAGCCGCAACAATGGCAGGGTCGGTAATGTCGATACCATGATGAATTTCGTAGCGCTCTTGTAAACCGCGCAAAATGGCGATGGTATCTTCTACGCTGGGTTCGCCCACCAATACTTTTTGGAAACGGCGCTCAAGTGCGGCGTCTTTTTCAATGTATTGGCGATATTCATCTAGGGTGGTTGCGCCTATGCAATGCAATTCGCCACGCGCGAGGGCGGGTTTGAGCATATTGCCTGCGTCCATTGCGCCATCGGCTTTACCTGCGCCCACTAGGGTATGAATTTCATCAATAAAAATCAGTGTGTTGCCATCATCTTTGGCTAAGTCGTTTAACACGGCTTTGAGGCGTTCTTCAAATTCGCCACGGTATTTGGCACCTGCAATCAAGGCTGCTAAATCCAACACCAATAAGCGTTTATTACGCAAACTTTCAGGTACTTCGCCATCAACAATGCGTTGTGCCAAGCCTTCTACGATGGCGGTTTTACCCACACCGGGTTCGCCGATTAAAACGGGGTTGTTTTTGGTGCGGCGTTGTAAAACTTGAATGGCACGGCGAATTTCGTCATCACGTCCAATAACGGGGTCGAGTTTGCCTTCTCGCGCACGTTGGGTTAAATCTAGGGTGTATTTTTTTAGGGCTTCGCGTTGGTCTTCAGCATTGGGGTTGTCCACAGTTGCGCCTCCTCGTATGGCATTAATGGCGGTGTTGAGATTGTGTTCACTTGCGCCTGCATTTTTTAGGATTTTGCCAATGGTATCGTTTTGTTGTACCGCAGCTAGGGGGAATAATTCGCTGGCAATATAGGCATCACCGCGTTTGGTGGCGGCTTTGTCCATCAGATTGAATATGGCTTGTAATTCGCGACTGGGCAGAATCTCGCCCCCTTGTCCTGATACTTTGGGTAAGCTGGCTAAGGTTTGTTGTAGTGCTTGTTGAACGTTTTGAACGTTAATGCCTGCGTGTGCCAATAAGGCAGTCATGCCGCTATCGCGGTCGTCTAACAGGGCTTTTAATACATGAGCGGCTTCTAAATAGCTGTTGTCTGCTGCCAATGCCAAGCTCTGACCATTGGCAAGTGCTTGTTGGAATTTGGCGGTGAGTTTATCAAATCGCATCAGTTGCTCCTTGTGAAATAGGGTGTTTTGCTTAGTCATGTATATAAGGCTGATGGGGGATAACTCAAGGTTAAGATAGGTTAAATTTGTGGATAAGTTTTCATATTTTAAAAATGGCATATAAGGTAAAAATAAAACGGATAAAGGCTTTTAGGCACTTTATCCGTTTATTTTATTTTTGATTATTTTTTAATCAATTTCGTTAATCCAAGCCTGTTGGACGGCTTCTAAGATGCGTTCACCGCTGCGCGCTGGGTCGTCATCAAAGTCGGGCAGGGCAAGTATTAATTCACGCAAGGTGGTGAAGCGTATGGTTTTGGGGTCGATATCGGGGTGGGCATCGTAGAGTTCTTCGGCGATGCGTTGGCTGTCTGTCCATTTCATGCGTTTGCTCCTCTGTTTAGTGATGTTCACGGGCGTGGTTGATGGTGTATTTGGGGATTTCTACGATTAAATCTTCTTCGCCTACTTTGGCTTGGCAGCTGAGGCGTGATTCGGCTTCTAAGCCCCATGCTTGGTCGAGTAAATCTTCTTCGATTTCGCTGGGTTCTTCTAAGCTGTCAAAGCCTTGTCGCACAATTACATGGCAAGTGGTGCAGGCACATGATTTTTCGCAAGCATGGTCAATTTCAATGTCGTTGTTGAGCAAGACATCGCAGATGGTTTGCCCAACAGGGGCATGGGTAATGGTTTTGCCCTCGGGGCAAAGTTCAGCATGGGGGAGAATGGTGATAGTTGGCATAGTGTTTTCTGATAATTTTAGGTTAGTTAGAAAATAGGTATGTTGATTTGATGGGTCATCTCATGAGATGGCTTCCACTTTTTGTCCCATTAATGCCCGTTGAATATTGCGGTTCATGCGTTTGGCAGCAAAATCATCGGTGGCTTGGCTAAGTTGGGCAATGGTTTGGCGTAGGGTGTCGGCGGTGCCTGTTTGCATGAAATCGGTAAGGGTTTGGATAATGTTTTGGATGGACTGTAATTCGGTTGCGCTGAGTAAATCGCTGTCTAAGGCAAGCGCGGCTTGTACGGCAGCGATTAAGCCTTCTGCTTCAACAATGGCTTCAGCACGCGCACGAGCGGTCATGTCGTCTGAGGCTTTTGCCATGCTGTCTTTGAGCATTCGGGTGATGGTTTCGTCATCTAAGCCATAAGAGGGTTTGACTTCAATTTGTGCTTGTACGCCTGTGGATTGTTCACGCGCCGACACTGACAATAAGCCATCGGCATCAACTTGGAAGGTAACGCGGATTCGTGCCGCTCCTGCCACCATAGGCGGAATACCGCGCAAGGTGAATTTGGCTAAACTGCGACAGTCTGCCACCAATTCGCGTTCTCCTTGTAAGACATGAATGGTCATGGCGGTTTGACCGTCTTTAAAGGTGGTGAAATCTTGGGCGCGGGCGGTGGGCAAGGTGCTGTTGCGTGGGATGATTTTTTCGACTAAGCCGCCATAGGTTTCTAAGCCTAAGGATAGGGGGGTAACGTCTAACAGCAGCCATTCATCGTCGTTTTTATTGCCTGCCAACACATTGGCTTGCATGGCTGCCCCCAAAGCCACCACTTCATCGGGGTTGAGATTGTTGAGAGGTGTTTGCCCAAAAAAAGTGCCAACCGCTTGTTGAATGTGGGGCATACGGGTTGCACCGCCCACCATAATCACGCCTTTAATATCGGCTTTGCTCACGCCTGCATCTTTCAGGGCTTGTTTCACAGGCTCTATGGTTTTGGCAACGAGGTGTTGCGTTAGATTATGAAATTCTTGTCGTGTGAGGGTGCTGCTCACTTTGCGCCCATTGGATAGGGTGGCTTGTAGCGTGGTGCTGGTGTCGGTGGTGAGGGCTTCTTTGGCAGCACGGCTTAAGCTGAGTAAGAGTTGGCTGTCTTGTTCATTCAGTTGCGAGAGTTGGTTTTGCTCTAGCAGATGGCAGAACAAGCGGTGGTCAAAGTCATCGCCACCTAATGCGCTGTTACCGCCTGTGGCTTTCACTTCAAACAAGCCTTTTGATAATTGCAACACCGATACATCGAATGTCCCCCCACCTAAATCATATACCACAAATGTGCCTTCTGAAGCATGGTCTAAACCATAGGCAATGGCTGCGGCGGTGGGTTCGTTGAGTAAGCGCAACACGTTAAGTCCTGCCAATTTGGCGGCATCTTTAGTGGCTTGGCGTTGGGCATCATCAAAGTAAGCAGGAACGGTAATCACTGCACCTGTGAGTTCTCCGCCTAAGCTGTGTTCGGCACGGTGTTTGAGTGTGCGTAAAATATCGGCAGAAACGTCTATCGGCGTTTTGGTACCTTGACGGGTTTGCAGTTCAATAATGCGGTCATTGTTGCCAAAACGATAAGGCAGATGGCTCAGATTGATGTCTTCTAATTTGCGCCCCAATAAACGCTTGGCAGAAGAAATGGTGTTGAGAGGATCGGTTTTTTGTGCTTTTAGGGCATCATAGCCCACTTCAATGTCGTTGCCACTGCCATAACGCACCACAGAAGGCAGGGTGGGGCGTTGGTGTTCATCGGTTAAACACACCGCCACACCGCTTTTAACGCTGGCAACTAGGCTGTTGGTGGTGCCTAAATCGATGCCAATCGCCAAACGATGTTGGTGGGGTGCTGCGGATAAGCCGGGTTCGGCAATTTGTAGTAGAGCCATAATGATAGGGTTTCTTCAATATTTTAATATGGGGGTGCAATACATCACGCATTGCGGTCATTCATTTGTTTTTGCCATTAGCGGCAAGGTTTTTTATCTCACGGGAATCATACCATTTAAGGCAGGGCTGCTTGAATTTCTTGTTGCAACTTCGCTAAAAAACGCCCTTGGCGTACCAACTGTGCCGCCGTTTCATATTGCTGGTCGCCAAAAGCCTGTTGAAGTTGTTGCAACAAATCTTGTTGTTCTTGGCTGATTTCATTTGCTAATTGTTGCAATGCCTGTTCGTTGTGTTCAGCACGGGCATCGGCGAGGGCTTCGCGCCATTCCATTTGTTGCATTAAAAATTCGGGTGCAAATTGAGTATGCTCAGGGGCATCGGCATCAATATCTTGCGCTTGCAACAAATAAGCAGCGCGTTGAATGGGGTCTTGCAAGGTGCGATAGGCTTCATTAATGGTGGTTGCCATCATCATGGCTTGTTTTTGTTCAAATGCGCTGTGGGCAGCGAATTTATCAGGGTGGCATTGAGCAGCAAGGGCGCGATAACGTTCATTTAATAATGCGCTGTCTAACTCAAATTGAGCAGGCAGTTGAAACAAACTAAAGTATTGATTCTTCATAATACTGGCGGTTTAAAACAAAAGAGTTTAAAATAACCACTTTGCTCACAACAAAGGAACAACAAATGGCAAAGAAAGTGCAACACAATAAAGGCACCATTCGCGACAATGCCTTAAAAGCCCTTGTAACATCAAATCTATTTCGCCCCAAAGTGGAGCGTAAGAAAAAAGGCAAAGGCAGCTACAATCGCCAAGCAGCGAAAAAATGGCGGGACGGTTTTTCAAATACCGTCCCGTTTTATTTTACGGCATTAAACATGAAAGCTCTCACCGCAGCCACATTCGTCTTTCACATTCGGATTTTGAAACTTAAAGCCTTCTTGTAAACCTTCTTTGGTGTAGTCCAATTCTGTGCCATCTAAATAAACATGGCTTTTGGGGTCAACAAACACCTTCACACCAAAGCCTTCAAATACCAAATCTTCAGGCTGAATCTCATCGACAAATTCCAGCGTATAAGCCATGCCCGAACAACCGCTGGTTTTCACCCCCAAACGAATCCCTTCCCCTTTACCACGTTTGCTTAAAAAGGTTTGAATATGCTGGGCGGCATTTTGAGTTAATGTAATCATGGTTTTATCCTTTGTTGAATTGCCCATGCAATCACAGCATCTATCGCTGCTTTTGCTTGCGGACGATTGCGCCAACAACTTGAATCTGTTGGCGCTGCGCCATGCGCCAACACATCATCTAGTTTGGCTTGAGCCAATAGGGCAACATCATCTCAGCCCTGTTGCTGCAAACCTTGTCAAATAAAACAGTGTTGCCGATGCCGCGCTGTGCCAATAAAGAAGCTATTTGCTCAGGAGTAAAGAGCATCGAATATTATTATTCGCCTTTTTTCTTTTTATAATCCGCCACAGCCGCTTTAATCGCATCTTCTGCCAAAATAGAGCAATGCACTTTCACAGGTGGTAATTCCAATTCTTCGGCAATTTCACTGTTTTTAATGGCTAAGGCTTCATCTAAACTTTTGCCTTTCACCCATTCGGTAATCAAAGAAGATGATGCGATTGCCGAGCCGCAGCCATAAGTTTTAAATTTGGCATCTTCAATCACACCTTCATCGTTTACCTTAATTTGCAGCTTCATCACATCGCCACAGGCAGGCGCACCGACCATGCCGGTGCCAACGGATTCATCGTTTTTATCAAATGAACCCACATTGCGGGGGTTTTCGTAGTGGTCAATCACTTTATTACTGTATGCCATGATTTGTGTTCCTTATTGTTTAAAAGGTTTTTAGTTAATTTAGGAGATTATTTACGGGCTGACTGAAAATCAACGCGGTAATTTCATCAATAAATTATCTAATTTTGCGAATAGCAAATCGGTAGCATCGCCTCCTCCTTTTGCCATTTGCAGCATGGTAATCACATCGCTATCCTCTAATACCAGTATGTATTTACCATTTTCACGAATTGCGCCTTGAACTGCTTTTATGGCATTCTCATCAGCACCTTTTCTTGTAAATACAATAGCAACTGTGCGTAATGCTTTAGTATATAAATACTTTTCAGTAGTATAAATTTGCCCTTGCTTAATTTTATCTGTGTAATTTTTAAATTCAAAAGTAACATATCGGCTATTAAGCGTCTTAGAAACAAATTCCCAAAAATCAGGAATGTCTCCAATATTAACAGGTACAATTAAATCACGTCTGTGGCTGTTATCAGATGTAGAAACTTGTGCAAATTTTTGGATATTATTTTCTAAATCATTAGGCAACCAACCATAAAAATGACCTTTAAATAGTATATCTATAATTTTAATACAGACATTTTCATATTTAATAGCGGTATCTTTACCTGTATTGACTTGATTCAATTCACCTATCAGGGCATCAAATTCATTACTTAACATCATTTGCTTCCCTTAATAAAGTGAGCAAATCTTTAGTATTAACATGAATATCCCATTCTGTTACACCTAAAAATGGCGTTAAATTATCTACTAAATGATGATGATATGCTGTATTTAATAAATTTTCTCTGTCTATCAAAATCAGCGTTGGAAACTTTTCCTTTATAAAATCACGCTGTTGCTGATGAATTAAAGATGCCACAACCAATATAGGCTGGTAATTTAAATCATGAACACGTTCTTGCAACATCTCTGCTGCACGCATGATTAAATGCATTTGGGCTAATTTGGTACGATAGTATTTTACTTCTACTGCATATTTTTTTTCTTGATAAGTAAATAAGAAATCAAAAGGCTCAGCAGGGCTAATTGTATCAATGTGTAATACTTGAGCAAAAAAGTTTTCTACTTGCAACTCAAACTGTTTTGCAAGATGGGTTTCAATGCTGGGAACACCAAAGGCGATATTTGGATTGATTCCGTTTGGGGAAATACCTTGTGTTTTTGGCATAATATTTATCCTAAATAATAGGTTATTATTTCAGGCAATCTGAAAAATTTTTAGGCTGTTTTTTTTCAGTTAAATCAATGCTCCGCCCATTCTACCGTATTCAAATCAATGCCTTCTTGAAACATTTCCCATAAAGGCGAGAGTTCGCGCAGTTTGCCGATTTTTGCCTTAATCAATTCTGCGGCAAACTTCACTTCTTCTTCGGTGGTCATGCGACCGAAGGTGATGCGTAGGGAAGAGTGCGCCAATTCATCGTTGCGACCGAGTGCGCGTAACACATAGCTTGGCTCCAAGCTGGCAGAGGTACATGCTGAACCGCTCGACACCGCCAATTCTTTCACCGCCATAATCAGGCTTTCGCCTTCCACAAAATTAAAGCTAACGTTTAAATTGGTAGGAACACGTTGTTCTAAGTCGCCATTGATATACACTTCTTCGATGCCCTCGATGCCTTTTAAGAATACTTCGCGCAGTTTAAGAGCATGGGCGCGGTCTTGTTCTAATTCTTCGCGTGCAAGGCGGAAGGCTTCGCCCATGCCCACAATTTGATGGGTTGGCAATGTGCCAGAACGGAAACCACGTTCATGACCCCCACCGTGCATTTGGGCTTCTAAGCGCACGCGCGGTTTACGGCGCACATATAACGCACCAATGCCTTTTGGGCCATAAATTTTATGCGCAGACAGGCTGAGTAAATCCACTTTCGCCGCTTCTACATCAATCGGTGTTTTGCCTGCTGCTTGTGCTGCGTCAACGTGAAAGATGATTTTGTGTTCACGGCAAATCGCGCCAATGGTGGGAATGTCTTGAATCACGCCAATTTCATTGTTAACCCACATCACGGAAATCAGGATGGTGTCGGGGCGAATAGCGGCTTTCAGTTCTTCCAAATCAATCAAGCCATTTTCCTGCACACCTAAATAGGTAACTTCAAAGCCTTGGCGTTCCAGTTCACGCATGGTATCCAGCACGGCTTTATGCTCGGTTTTCACGGTGATGAGGTGTTTACCTTTGGTTTTGTAGAACTGTGCCGCGCCTTTAATGGCGAGGTTATTGGATTCGGTGGCACCGCTGGTAAATACGATTTCTTTGGCATCGGCATGAATCAGTTTGGCAACTTCGGTACGGGCATTTTCAACGGCTTCTTCGGCTGCCCAACCAAAGCTGTGGCTGTTGGAAGCGGGGTTGCCAAATAATTCGGTTAAATAGGGAATCATTTTTTCGGCAACACGTTTATCCACAGGTGTGGTAGCGGCATAATCCAGATAAATAGGGGTGTGTAGGGTCATGATTGTGTTCTTTCTGTGTTCTATAATTTATTGGGGAAAATGAATGGTGTGCGTCTGTTCTTGCTCGCGGCGATTCAAAACGCTTTGTAAGGTTACATTGCTTAAATATTGGTGAATGGTTTGGTTGAGGCTTTCCCATAAATCATGGGTTAAACAGGGTGTACCTTGATGGCAATTTCCTTTGCTGCTGCATTGTGTGGCATCAAGGCAATCTTCTGCGGCAGCAATGATTTGAGCAATGTTGATTTCATCAGCCGAAGCCGCCAAAACATAACCTCCACCGGGCCCGCGAATGCTTGCCACCAAATTGGCGCGGCGCAGTTTGGCAAAAAGCTGTTCCAAATAGGAAAGTGAAATTTGCTGGCGTTCGCTGATGGCGGTGAGGGTAACCGCGCCTTGTTGGGCGTGCATCGCAAGGTCTAACATGGCAGTAACAGCGAAACGACCTTTGGTAGTCAGTCGCATGATGGTGGTTTGTTTTTATGATAATAAGGGGAATTGTCTAATAGCTGAGTGAATCAGTCAAGTATTATTTGAGCAAGTGGAAACGAAAAAACGTTCTGCACAAAATGTTTTTTTATGTTAAAGTTTGGCTGTAAAAACTTCAGCATTTATAAAAAAGGCGGCAACATCCGCTTTTTTTCATGAGAAATTCTTTCATGCTTGAAACCCCACCGTTTACGGCAATAGAATGGGATTCTATTGGGGAAGTGTGTTTATCCTTCCTAATCAGGGCAACACATCGGGCAATGCTTGATGTGTTGAAACATGAATCATCCTTGCTGGTTTGAAGCCCCGCCTTTGATGGCGGATAATTTTGTGGGAAGAGTATAGGCTCTTCCAGCTCAGTAGCCTTTAGTGTGGCTCTGTGCATTGAAATATGCGTAGGCTAGGGATTACCACCATGCAGTCTTGGCAACTTCCTGAATATATTGCCGATATTTTGCCTAATAGTGCGCGTCATTTAGAAAACGCGAAAGAGCGATTATTGGCACTTTTCCGTTCGCACGGTTATGAACTTGTGCATCCGCCTTTAATGGAATACAGCGATTCGCTGCTCACCCATATTGATTCTGGCTTATCGTTAAAAACCATTCGTATTGTTGACCAAATTAGTGGCAGGCAATTAGGTATTCGTGCCGATATTACGCCGCAAGTGGCGCGGATTGACGCGCATTTGTTGTCGGCTAATAAGGGCATTAATCGTTTGTGTTATGCAGGCTCGGTGTTACACGCGCGTCCAGAAGGTTTTTTAAACACGCGCGAGCCGTTTCAAGTGGGCGCGGAGTTATATGGTTATGAAGGCATTGAAGCCGATATTGAATTGATTGGTTTGATGCTAGAGAGTTTAACCATTGGCGATATGGGTAAATTATTGTTGTCGTTGGGGCATATTGGCGTGTTTCGTGCCTTGGCAACCGCAGCCGAACTGAATACCTCACAAGCGCAAACGCTGTTGGCTCTGATGCAAAATAAAGATGCGGCAGCCGTGCAGGCGCAAGTGGAAGCATGGCAATTAGATGGAATGTGGTGTAAAGCCTTTGCGCTGTTGCCCACGCTGTATGGTGGACAAGAAGTGTTGCAAGAGGCGCGTGAGCGTTTGCCTGATTTGTTGGCTGTGAATAAGGCATTGAATGAATTAACTGCCGTTTGCCAAGCCTTCCCTGAGCAAAATATTCATATTGATTTATCAGAATTGCGCGTGGACAACTATCACACAGGTTTGCTATATGCGGCTTATGGCAGCGATTGCCATGATGCGGTGGCGCGTGGTGGACGTTATGATGGTTTGGGGGAATACTTTGGTCGTGCGCGCCCTGCCACAGGCTTCAGTTTTGACTTACGCAAGTTTGCAGGACGTTTGCCCAAAATGTCGCGCCCCGCAGCGATTGCCGTTGCCCATGCCGATGTTCATGCTGCTCAAAATGTCATCGCTCAATTACGCGCTCAAGGTGAAATTGTGGTGGTGGATTATGGTATGGAATCGAATAGCACTAAAAACAGTAACCGCCGTTTGCGCCAACGTGATGGCGAATGGCAGGTTGAAGAGTAATTTTGTTCATTAAAGGCTTATGATTATGGCTAAAAATGTAGTGGTTATCGGCTCACAATGGGGCGATGAAGGTAAAGGTAAGATTGTAGATTGGTTGGCGGAGCAAACCAGTGGTGTGGTACGTTTTCAAGGTGGACACAATGCAGGTCATACCTTGGTGGTAGGTGGTAAAAAAACCATTTTGCGTTTGATTCCGAGCGGTATTTTGCATGAAAACTTGGATTGCTTTATTGGTTCGGGTGTGGTGGTATCGCCAGAAGCCTTGTTAGCAGAAATTGATGAATTGGACGCGGCAGGCGTTAAAAATGTGGCAGGTCGCTTAAAGATTGCGCCCACTTGCCCGCTGATTTTGCCTTACCATATTGCATTAGACCAAGCGCGTGAAGCCTCGCGTGGTGCGAAAAAAATCGGCACAACGGGTCGTGGCATTGGTCCTGCTTATGAAGACAAAGTGGCGCGCCGTTCTATTCGTGCGGTTGATTTATTTGATATGGATAAATTGGCTGACAAAATCAAAGCCAATGTTGAATTGTATAATGTTCAATTAGTGCATTTGCATGGTGCAGAGCCTGTGAATGTTGATAGCATTATGGCAACCATTCAAGGCTTTAAAGACCGTATTTTGCCTATGATTCACGATGTGTCGCGTACCTTATATGAAAAAGGTCAAAATGGCGAAAAACTGCTGTTTGAAGGCGCACAAGGCACATTGTTAGACATTGATTATGGCACTTATCCCTTTGTTACATCGTCTAACTGTTCCGCAGGGGCGGCAGCCGCAGGGGCAGGTGTCCCACCGCATATGTTGCAATATGTGTTGGGCATTGTAAAAGCCTATACCACGCGCGTGGGTTCAGGTCCATTTCCTACGGAATTATTTGATGAAGTGGGTGCAGGTTTAGCCAAACGCGGTCATGAATTTGGTTCTGTAACCGGTCGGGCGCGCCGTTGTGGTTGGTTTGATGCGGCAGCTTTAAAACGCTCTATCCAAATTAACGGCATCACAGGGATGTGTATCACCAAATTAGATGTGATGGACGGCATGGAAGAAGTGAAACTCTGTGTGGGCTATGAGTTTGAAGGCAAACAAATTGATATTCTGCCCTTTGGTGCGGATGCGGTGGAAAAATGCGTGCCGATTTATGAAACCATGGCAGGTTGGAGTGAATCCACATTTGGCGTAACCGATTATAATCAACTGCCTGATAATGCGAAAAAATATTTAAAACGCATTGAAGAAGTATGTGGCGCACCCATTGCCATTATTTCGACAGGCCCTGACCGTGATGCCACCATTTTGTTGCAACATCCTTTTGCCGATTAATATCCATTTTATCCGCAATAATCTGCCCAAAGTTAAGTGCTTTGGGCATTTTTAATATGCGTGGGAAAATTATGGGGAAGTGTTAAGGTTATATTGGAGTATTTCGCTTAACAGAGTTTTGCAAGATTCTTTTATATAATGGCTATGGGCAAATTGCCCTTAATATTAATAAGGAAGGTATCATGTTGAAGAAAAAACTGTTGGTTTTATTCACGGTGGCACTCACCACGATTGCAACGCCTGTATTTGCAGATGATGATGACGATGATGATCGCCGCCCAACTGTGAAGCGTCAAGTAGATCGTGATGATGACGATGATGATGACGACCGTCGTCGTTATGTGAAACAAAAAAAGAAAAACACGCGCTATATCAGCAGTAAACGTTATAGCAGCAAAAAATACACTTCACGTTCTAGCAGTCGCGCAAAACGTTCTCGCTAAGACAAAAAAATCTCCCTACATACAGGGAGATTTTTTTAGCGAATCAAGATTAAGCCTTATCTAATTCAAACGCTTTATGCAATACGCGCGTTGCCAATTCCATGTATTTTTCATCAATCAATACAGAAACCTTGATTTCAGAAGTAGAAATCATCTGAATATTGATGCCTTCTTCTGCCAAGGTGCGGAACATTTTAGAGGCTACGCCCACATGTGAACGCATACCCAAGCCCACAACGGATACTTTGCACACGCCATCATCGCCGTTTACTTCAGTGGCATTCAGGCTTTGTTGCAAGCCTTTCATTAATTCTAAAGTTTGCTTGTAGTCGCCGCGTGGTACCGTGAATGAAAAATCGGTGGTGCCTTCTGCGCCTACATTTTGAATAATCATGTCCACTTCAATATTGGCATCGGCAACGGTGCCTAAAATTTGATAGGCAATACCGGGTTTATCAGGTACACCGCGCACATTGATGCGGGCTTGGTTTTTATCAAATGCAATACCTTGTACGGCAGCTTTTTCCATGTTCTCGTCCTCTTCAAAGGTAATCAGCGTGCCTTCGCCGCCGTCTTCTAAACTACTCAATACGCGCAAACGCACTTTATATTTGCCTGCAAATTCAACTGAACGAATTTGCAAAACTTTTGAGCCTAAGCTCGCCAATTCCAACATTTCTTCAAATGAAATGGTGTTCATGCGACGCGCTTCAGGCACCACACGCGGGTCGGTGGTGTAAACGCCATCTACATCGGTGTAGATTTGGCATTCATCGGCTTTTAATGCAGCCGCCAACGCAACCGCAGAAGTATCTGAACCCCCACGACCTAAAGTTGCCACGTCGCCATCAGCCGTTACACCTTGGAAACCAGCCACAATCACCACTTTACCTTCGCTCAAATCTGCGCGCATTTTGGCATCATCAATGTGGTCGATACGGGCTTTGGTGTGGGCATCATCGGTACGCACAGTAACTTGCCAGCCTGTGTAGCTTTTAGCGGGTACACCAATATTTTTTAATGCCATTGCCAATAAACCAATGGTAACTTGCTCGCCTGTTGCCAACACCACGTCTAATTCGCGAGGGTCGGGAAATTCTTGCATCTCATGTGCCAATGCCACTAAGCGATTGGTTTCGCCGCTCATTGCCGATACCACCACCACCACATCGTGTCCTTCGGCACGGGCTTTGGCAACACGTTTGGCGACATTCTTAATGCGTTCGGGAGAACCAACAGAAGTGCCGCCGTATTTTTGTACGATTAACGCCATTTTGTGCTTTCTTTTGCTTGATAGAAATTGAATCAACAAGAGCGTATTTTTACTACTTTTTAGGTGGAAAAACAAGTTAGCCAGCGTAGAAAAATAACGAGGGGGAGATATTGGGGTAGATGTGTTGCTTTTAGTGGGCAATGAGAGAGAGGGAGCGAGATTAAGAATAGATAACGAAAAGGCTTGCTTATTTTGAGCCATATCTTAATAATACAACTCTGCATCCAGAGTTGGGCTCAACCATGCCAACCTGTCTTGCTCATGAGTGAGATAAGGTGGATAAACTGCAAAAGCGGTTTGATGTGATTTGAATAACAAATTCAAATAATCAATGGAAAAAGCCCACAGCCTTTTAGGATGTGGGTATTTTTATTATCTAAGGGGTATTTATCCTAACTTGCACCCCTAAAACAGCTAAATAAGGAAATGAAATATGGCTTACTTCAAAATTGAAAACCTTTCCATTCATCTTGATACCGTACCTGCTTCTTCGTTTGTTCGGATTCGTGTACAAAAGAACGAAAATGATGATATACAGGAAATAGGTTTTTATGCCTTAACAAGGATATTGAGTCTGAAACACATCAATGGAAGATGAAAACACCATTTGATTATCTGTTAACGACCCAACCGTTTGAATATTTCAAAGATTGTTTTCATGATTTGGGCGCAACAGATAGCGAAGCGGCAAAACAATGTGAGCAACAATGTATTGATTTTGCGCGTAAACGTTTTTATGGCTTTCTTGCTCGTGAAAATCATCATGTTGTTAATGGGCAATAGATAGGAAAAAGGGGAGCTGTTTTCAGGATAGGAAGCAGCTCTTTTAAGATTTAATCATCTTCATATTCACTGATATCCAGCCTTAATATTTGGACATCAACCATTTGATTATCTAAGTAGCCATAATCATAGAGTTCATCTAGTTCAAAAAAGAGAAGAGAATCGATGCCTCTTTTATCAATATTTAAAATACCTGTGATGATATAGCTATAACCTTTTGCTTGAGTGATAGACTTTTGATGAGAAAGGCTTTTGCTGATAGAAAAATCATCATAAACGCTGATTTCAGCATCAAAATCATCCCCTTCTTCATGGTCGATACCTGTGTGTGTAAAGCAGTTTAATGGTATGCCTTGAATATCAACGATAACGTTATCATCATTGTGGGTTAAGAGTTGGCAAGAATATTTCATCAGAAATGCCTTAATAATTGAAACCCCATCATTTGCGGCAGGGGTGTTAGTTTTATTTGGGAGAGGTAGCGCTCATTTTAAATGAGGGGAATAAACCATAAAAAAGCTGAACTTGGAAACCCAGTTCAGCTTTTTTCTTGCTTGTGGTTAGTGATGAATGGCTTGTTCCATTGCCAATTTTTCTTGCCGTTCGGCTTCGGCGGCTTCGCGTTCGCGTTTGGTGGTTTGGCGCATCATATACCAGTTTAAGACGATGACCAAGGTGCCAACAATGGCGATGATGATGGTTGCCAATACGTTCATTTGGGGGTCTAAGCCCAATTTGATTTTGGAGAAAATCACT
>JBHADP010000023.1:0-7280 GCA_041855125.1 Neisseria sp.
AAAGGGTCATCGGCTAACACCAACAACACTTGTTTTGCCCCTTCTTGCAACAGCGCATAAGCCTCTGCCAAAGCCGTTTCCAAACCATCATCGCCCACCGCCAAAGCAGTATGTTCACTTCTATCTTGTCGCAACATCGACCATTGCCCCACTTGGGCATTATGCACCGATAAACCAAACGAAGTGGGCGATACCGTTTGCGTTTTCATCAACTCCAACCACAATTCAAAACTGCGGTTGATTTCGCCATCATGTGAAGCAAAAACCAATGCACTATCAGGATAATGCTCCGCCAACTGCCACGCTGCATCACAAACCAAACGCGCAGCTTTGCCCAAACGCCGCCGTTGCAAAGCAGGTAAAAAAGTCAATTCAGGTTTATAATCGGGCTGTGTCTCCACAAACGCCGCATCGTTTACCCATTGTTGCCATGCTTCCACACTCGCCACTCGGCTAGAAGAAGCTCGCCAAGCCACAATATCAAAAGAAAAATGGCAAGATGCAGTTGCATTCATCAACATTCCTTTTTGGTTGAAACCCTGCCATTGATGGCGGATAATAATTAAATGGATTGGAACGTAACCTTATCCCATGCAGGGCAACACATAACATAATGCTTGATGTGTTGCCCTATGTGTTGAAACATTAGACCCATTATTTTAACCGATGAACTTAACAAAAAACAGCAAGCCTCCTATTTTATGATGTCTCCTCCTTTAACCTGCCCCATTACCGACCCTGCCCCATTATTGCCCCACAGTGGGCGCATGGTGTTATTAGACTGCATTACCGATTACAGCGACCATCATCTCACCGCCACCGCCCACATCCATGAAAACCATATTTTATTACACAACAAACGCTTACCTTGCTTATTAGGCATGGAGATTATGGCACAAGGCATTGCTGCATTAGTGGGTTGCCATGCCATCAATGCAGGTAAACCCATACAATTAGGCTTTTTACTGGGCACACGCAAACTCAATCTCTTTGCCGATTCCCTGCCTGTTCACACCCAATTACTGATTAAAGTACAAGAATCGGTTAGCGATGCCACTGGCTTTGGTGTATTTGATTGTGAACTGCATTGGACAAACGCCCCCGAAGCCGACCGTCCCCACTTACCTGCCGATGGTTTGCTAATACAAGCCTCGTTAAACGTATATAGTCCCAAAGAGCATCCCTCTCACAAGGAAAACGCATGAACCGCAGTATTTTAATCACAGGCTCCAGTCGCGGTATTGGCAAAGCCATTGCGCTGGCGTTGGCAGCCGATGGCTATGACATCATCGTTCATTGTCGCCATCGGCGCGAAGAAGCCGAAGCCGTTGCCAAACACATTCGCACATTAGGCACATCAGCACGTGTATTACAATTTGATGTTGCCAACCGTGCCGAATGTCGCACCCTCTTAACTGCCGATATAGAACAATATGGCGCCTATTATGGCGTTGTGCTCAATGCAGGTTTAACACGGGATAACGCCTTTCCTGCGTTAGAAGATGACGATTGGGACAGCGTGTTACGCACCAATTTAGATGGTTTTTATAACGTTCTTCATCCCATTATCATGCCCATGATACGCCGCCGCCAAGCAGGACGCATTGTGTGTATGGCTTCCGTGTCGGGCATCATAGGCAACCGTGGGCAAGTCAATTACAGCGCATCCAAAGCAGGCATCATAGGTGCAGCCAAAGCCTTAGCCGTAGAGCTTGCCAAACGCAACATCACTGTAAACTGCGTTGCCCCTGGTTTAATCGATACCGATATTATTGACGACAACGTACCTGTTGCCGACATTCTCAAAGCCGTTCCTGCCGCGCGGATGGGAACACCCGAAGAAGTGGCACACGCAGTACGCTTTTTAATGAACGAACAAGCCGCCTATATCACCCGTCAAGTGATTGCGGTGAATGGAGGTTTATGTTGAGACGAGTAGTCGTAACGGGTATAGGCGGCATCACCGCTTTTGGACGCGATTGGGCAAGCATTCAAGCAGGTTTGGCACAAGGCAAAAATGCCATTCAACGCATGAACTGGGCGGAACAGTTCCCTGAATTAGAAGCACAACTGGGCGCACCCATTCCCCATTATTCCCCACCTGCCCATTGGACACGCAAGCAATTACGCAGCATGGGACGCGGCACACAAATGGCAGTTGATGCTGCCGAACAAGCCTTAGCCGATGCAGGTTTATTGCATGATGATTGCATTAAAAATGGACGCATGGGTGTTTCCGCAGGCTCATCGGTTGGCAGCACCAAAGACGTGGGTGTGATGGGAGATTTGGTTTTGCATGGCAATGCGCGTCATTTTAATGCCAACACCTATGTGCGTATGATGCCCCACACTGTTCCTGCCAATATTGGCATCTTTTTTGGTTTAACTGGTCGCATTATTCCCACTTCCAGCGCCTGTTCTTCAGGCAGCCAAGGCATAGGCTATGCTTATGAAGCAATTAAATATGGTTTGATTGATTTAATGCTTGGGGGCGGTAGCGAAGAATTTTGCCCATCTGAAGTGTATGTGTTTGATTCTTTATATGCAGCCAGTCGGCGGAATGAAGAACCTCATCTCACCCCTCGCCCTTATGACACCGCTCGCGATGGTTTGGTCATTGGTGAAGGGGCAGGCATATTGGTATTAGAAGAACTGGAACACGCTCGCGCACGCGGTGCGAAAATCTATGCTGAAATCGTGGGCTATGGTGCCAACAGCGATGGCAGCCACATTACCCAACCGCAACAAGACACCATGCGCCGTTGTATGGAAATGGCATTAAAAGAGGCAGGTATCACACCGCAACAAGTGGGCTATGTGAATGGGCATGGCACCGCCACCGAAAAAGGTGATATTGCCGAAACCCTAGCCACAGAAGCCGTATTTGGACACATTCCCATGAGTTCACAAAAAAGCTATTTTGGGCATACTTTAGGGGCGTGTGGTGCATTGGAATCATGGTTTTCCATTGAAATGATGAACAGCAACTGGTTTGCCCCCACCATCAATTTAGACCATATCGACCCCTTATGTGGCAAAGTGGATTATATTCGCCATGAAGGGCGCGAAATTCACACCGATTATGTGATGAATAACAATTTTGCCTTTGGCGGGGTCAACACTTCGCTGGTGTTTAAACGTTGGCAAGAATAATGCCTTTTGCTGCCTCATGGTTGCCCGCCCATAGGCAGCATTTACCATAGCTGTAAAATTTCTTTTGCTCCAAACGGTGTCCATGGCTGCCACACCAAAGTTGCCTGCCCCTGCCACACACAGCTTGCAATCCATTGCTCAGCAAGTTTCACCGTACATCCATGCCAATCCCCCTGCCCATTCACCTGCAAACTACATTGTCCATCTGCCTGCCATTGCCAGCCCACACGTACCATATCCGCAGGAAAAACCAAATGAGCTGCTTTCAACAAGGCTTCTTTCAACGTCCACCACGTATAAAAATCCTCCACACACCAAGTATGATGCGCTAAATACTGCCGTTCAGCATCGGAAGCCACCCAATCAGCCAAAGCGGCAAAATCGCGCGGACGCAAATATTCCATATCCACCCCTGCCCGTATACCTGTTGCCCCGCTCAACACCGCCGCCGCTCCTGCGCTGTGCGACAACGACAACACAGGTAAACCCATTTGCTGCTTCAACGCACGGCTCACCCGCCAATCCAAACGCCTGTCTAAAGCAGGCGTTTGCCGCACACGCCGTCTATCCGCATCATCCAAACGCGTAGCATCATAAAATTGAGCATACCGCGCATCTGCCAACCCACAACTTAACATTTATTCCATCTTTCGTTATATTCCCTACTATCAACCACTCAACCACACCCACCATCATGAACATTCCACACATTATCCATTTTGCTAACCATCTGATTGAAAATCCAACCGAATCCATCCGCACCGTCTTACATCAAGGCGAACAAATGAATATCGTGTTATGGCAAATTCCTGCAGGTAAACAACTTCCCCCTCATCGCCATCCATCAGGGCAAGACATTTGGCATATATTACAAGGCAGTGCCACATTATTAGACGACCTCCATAGCAACCGTATCATTAACGCAGGAGAAAGCATTGTTATTGATGCCAACTTAATACATGGAGTATCCAACCATAGCGAACAAGATTGCGTGTTAATCTCGATTGTAAGCACACAAGCAGGATTTGAAGCGGTTTAACATAAAAATGACTTGTTTCACATTATTCCCCTGTATAATCTTCCCCTATTTTGACAAGGCATAGAATGCCCACACTTATATCCATTTCAACACACAAAGCGACGGCATAAAACATCGTCAGCATCTTAACCACTAAGGAATTTTGAATGAAAACCACCTTAAAGCTCAGCCTCATTGCCCTCAGCACCACTTTCGCCCTTGCTGCTTGTTCACAAAACACCCCATCTAATGAACAAACCGCTTCAGGCACACAAGGCAATCCCTCTGCCGTTGGCAACCTAAACCAACAAGCCAGCTACATCTTTGGTATGCAAGCAGGTGCTTCACTCAAAGAAATGAAAGACCAAGGCGTAGAAATCGACTTAGACAAATTCAAAGAAGCCTTACAAACCACTTATGATGGCAAAACACCCCAAATCAGCGAACAACAAGCACAAGAAATCATCATGACCTTCATGACCGAGCAACAGCAAAAAATGCAAGCCAAACTCACCGAAGAAGGTAAAGCCAACTTAGCCAAAGGCGAAGCCTTCCTCAAAGAAAATGCCAACAAAGAAGGCGTTAAAACCACCGCTTCAGGCTTACAATACAAAATCAACAAAGAAGGCACAGGCAAACAGCCCAAAGCCACCGATATCGTCAGCGTAGATTACACCGGCAAACTCATCGATGGCACCGAATTTGACAGCAACAAAGGCAATCCACCTGTAGAATTTCCGCTCAATGCCGTGATTAAAGGTTGGACAGAAGGCGTACAACTGATGAAAGAAGGCGGCGAATACACCTTCTATATTCCTGCCAACTTAGCCTATGGCGAACAAGGTCAAGGTAAAATCCCACCGAATGCCACCTTAATTTTTGATGTCAAACTGGTAAAAGTTACCCCACAATAAACCCCTTGTTTCCATCTACAGGCGTGCCATCATCCACGCCTGTTTTAATTAACACCCACACACCCATGACCCCATACACCATCACCTTACAAGCCGACCAAACCACCTTCACGTGTCAGGAACACGAAACCCTATTACAAGCCGCCCTACGTCAAGGGCTAAACCTGCCCCATTCCTGCCAAAGTGGTACATGCAAACAATGTCAAGCCCACATCATAAGCGGCACCATCCAACATCATGATGCCGCCCAACACACCCTATCCGCCACCGAAATCGAACAAGGTCAAGCCTTATTATGCTGCTGCCAAGCCCGAAGCGATATTGTATTGCACATCGCAGGCTATAATGGCGCTCATTTTCCCCCTGTTAAAACCCTACCTGCCCGCATCAAACACATCCAATACCACAACCACACCGCTGTCCTCACCTTAGCTTTACCCAAAATGCCGCCCTTCACCTTTCTGGCAGGGCAATATATCGACATCTTGCTCAAAGACGGACAAAGCCGCAGCTATTCAATTGCCAATAGCCCCCACCACACCAGCAGCCTCGAACTCCATATTCGTCAGCGTGATAACGGACTCTTTTCCCAAATGCTGTTTGGAGCAACCGCCACTCTACAAGAAAAAACCATCTTGCGGATTCGTGGACCACTTGGCAGCTTCGTTCTCAATAATCCCCAAAATCAACCCCTGATTCTGCTTGCCACAGGCACTGGCTTTGCCCCCATACAAAGCCTCTTGCATCAACTGATTGAACAAGCCGCCCCTTATCCTGTGCATCTTTATTGGGGCGCACGCTATCCAACTGATTTCTACGCCCTCAACACCGCCACCACATTAATCGCCCAACTGCCACACGCGCAATTCACTCCTGTGTTATCGCGCCCCGATACCACTTGGCAAGGTGCCACAGGCTATATTACCGAACACGTTTTACACGATTATCCCGATTTATCTGCTCACCAAGTTTATGCGTGTGGCAATACCGCCATGATATTAGATGCCCAACGCCTATTATGTGAACAAGGTTTATTAACTGAACATTTTTTCGCTGATGCCTTCTCGCCTGCCATCAGCGCATCTAGCGAAAATAAAGATTGACTATCTTGACTTGCATCAAAAACGCTTTATAAAACTGTTTTATAATCTGCCACGAAACAGTAAAGAAATAACGAACTAAAGTTAAGGGAACGCAAACATGGAACTACTAAATGAATTATTTAAATCACCTGTTGGCATTTTGTCTTTAATTACCATTGTCATGGTGATGGTGATTGCAACTTTTCTATTTTTCTGGGTAAAAAAACAAGCCAACAAAAAATCTGATTCCCAGTAAAAAACCTATCTCTTTCCTCTTGATGTGTGTGTGTTTAGGTGTGGTAGTTTGCCACACCGTTTTTTTATTTTACACGCCTGCTCATGACTTCACCGCCAGCAAAATTTCCGCCAATTCCGCAGGCAAAATCCGCAAAGCTGATTGTTGTATTTCGGCAGGAATCTCACCATAAAACGCTTCCGCAATACTGCCTGTAATGGCTGTCAGCGTATCGCTGTCTCCCCCCAAAGACACCGCTAAACGAATCGCATGTTCAAAATTTTCACTGTCCAAAAACGCAATCAAAGCAGGCGGCACCGTTTTCGCACAAAATTCAGTATAACGATATACAGGGCGCAATTCATCACAACTCATCGTTAAATCATAAGCAAATTGCGCGGTAATTTGCTCACGAATATGGTTTTTATCATATCCCTTACGCGCCCAAAAAATTGCCGCCGCCGTCGCTTGTGCGCCTGCAATGCCCTCAGGATGATTATGTGTGATGGCTGCCGAACGTTTGGCATATTCCAAAGTCGTTGCCAAATCATCAAATGCCCAACCCACCGCCGACACACGCATCGCCGAACCATTGCCCAAACTATTATAAGGTTGGGGAGCGTCGCTATGAATCCAATCCCGAAAACGCAACCCATACGCCCCTTTAGGATAAGGATAACGACGACACCAGCTTTGCATAATCGCCACCAAATCATCGCCTGCACCGCGTAAAATCCAATCAGCAACCGCCACGGTGCAAACCGTATCATCTGTAAAATCCGATTGAGCCGTAAACAGCTCAAAATCCGTTCGCTTACAATTATTAAATTCAAACCGCGAACCCACAATATCGCCAATCGCTGCACCTAACATCATCG
>JBHADP010000024.1:0-3922 GCA_041855125.1 Neisseria sp.
ATTTTTTCTTAATAAAAATAAACAATACATTATATGGACATTAGCAATAATACCCTTTCTTATACTTCCTAGTATAACATCAATTATTAATCCTATATATCTCCATATTTTAAAAATCCCTAACTTTATAGAATCTAAAGAACAATCAAGCGGATATACAATAGACTATCGTTTTTTTGCACCAAATAATTTAACTCCCCAAGAAAAAATATTCTATGATTCTGAGTTAAAAGAATATTTTGGCTTTGATGCCTATGAAGACCAATGTAATGGTGTAGAGCCACCAGAAAAACATACAGAATGTGTTAATCAAATAAATAAAACAGTATCAAATCAATATAGGCATAATGTTTTTTATGGCTATATGGCTTGGAACTTAGGTGAATATAAAGTATTTTGTCCATATCAGTATGATAACAAAAAAGGGGGTAAGCAAAATTATAAGTGTTTAACAAGCAAAGCTGAATATATTGTTCCATTCTATTAAGCTCAGTCAAAATGAGTAGAAAATCAATTTCTACTCATTTTTTTATTGCCGCAAATCTTCCAATAATTTTTGATATTCCACCGATTGTTGCATCAGCGTGCGGGCGGCTTCTTTTAAGTCATTCACTTCATGGCTGGGTAAATAAAAACTGGTGGGAATACCGCGCACGCTGTCGCGCAAGGCTGAAGGCGGTAAATCCAATAAATTCAGGCTGATAAAATACATCTTAACAGGCTGACCATCGGCTTGCTGCATTTTGGTGTTCCATTCATCAACAAACACGCGAAAACGGCGCAACGAGTCTTGCGAATATTTATCAATTGGAATATTAATAATGGCGTTTGCCACATCTGCAAAACCGGGGACGGCTGCGCTTTTATCAATATCCGTGATGGCTTGCGTTTGCGCGTTCACATTAATAATCACAATTTTACGCACCCGCTCATCGCGTACTCTTTGATACAACAAATGGTTAGACAACATTTCTGTTGTTTCCAAAATATTGCGTAAACCCAAATTATCGGTTAAACCGCCATCAAGCAGATGAATATAAGGGCGCTGTTTGCTGTTGTGATATTGCCGTGCAAGCGTGTCGCCGATTTCGCGGCGGTTGAGATTGCTTAATGCCGCATCGCTTTGGGCTTGTTGTAATGCCGCTTGCACAGGCTCAGGCAACTGATAACCACAATTACCGCCATGATTGTTTAAAGTAATCGGGCTAAACACCAATGGCACCGCGCTGGATGCCGCCACCGCGCGCGCCAAGCGTAAATCAGATAAATTTAAACACATCGAATCAAAACGTTCTTGTGTAAAATCAAAACGGCTGCCCATTGCCATATCTGTGGCGCTGATAACAGCAAATGGACCTTTACGATGCTTTTCTAAATCGCCAAAAGTGGCGTTTTTAAATAAAGTGTTTTCAAATTGCTCTTGTAATAAATCACCGCGTCCAAATTCAGGCGAGGTTAAACGCGGTAAATTGGCAGCCGAAAAAATCTGTTTGGTCATTTGGCGTTGAAAGTTTTGCTTCAAAAAGCGGCGTTCAAATGAAGGAATGGTCTCTTTGCCATGCAAAGCGAAATACACCGCCAACACCGAGCCACCCGACACGCCATAAACCAAATCAATTTCTTCCAATAAAGACTGTTGGCGATGCGGCAAACGCTGTTGATTGAGTTCCTCAAGCACGCCATAGCCCAAGGCTGCCGCGCGTGTACCACCACCTGAAAACACCACAATCATCAACATATCATCATTTGCACGTTGACTGAACGCCCGTTCAAAGCGATAACCCGTGTTTAAATCCACTTTTTGAATGGTTGATAAAGGCTGATATTGCACCAACGAACAAGCCGATAAAAAACACACCGCCCCCAATATCGCGCCTTTGGGAAACCATGCCATCTTATTCCACCTTATCGCCAATTTTACTTTCCTTACCGCTCAACAAATTTTGAATATTACTCTTATGGCGATACAACACCAGCAAGGCAATAACCACCGTTGCCCCTATCCATGAGCCATGTGGCATCAACACCCAAGCCGCTATCGGACTCAACACCGTTGCCACCAATGCCGCCAAAGACGACACCTTAAAACCAAACGCCATCACCAACCAGATCACCAAGCACACCAAAGCCGTCCATGGCGACAATGCCAACAACACTCCCAATGCCGTTGCCACCCCCTTGCCCCCTTTAAAACCAAAAAACACCGGCCACATATGCCCCACCAGCACCGCCACAGCCACGGCTGCAATCGTACCATCTGCCAAGCCCAAAGGTTGTTGCAACACCAATGCCAACACCACCGCCACCAAGCCTTTTAAAGCATCGCCCAAGAGCGTTAATGCGGCTGCCTTCTTCTTGCCACTTCGCAACACATTCGTTGCACCAGGGTTGCCTGAACCATAAGTGCGCGGGTCGTCCATGCCATAAAATTTCGACACAATCACCGCAAACGACAACGAACCCAACAAATACGCCAAAATCACCGCTACAATATCTAACATCATCTATCCTATCATCAACATTAATCTTCTACATGGCGACAAATTTCCACCGCCTCTTGCAAACTCGACACCCCAAATAACTGCAAATGAGGAAACTCTTTAGCATGACGCGGCAAATTCGCCTTAGGCACAATCGCCCGTTTAAAACCCAACTTCTCCGCCTCTTTCAAACGTTCTTGTCCGCGTGCCACAGGGCGCACCTCGCCACTCAAACCAATCTCGCCAAACGCCACCATCTTTTCAGGCAACGGGCGATTGCGAAAACTCGACAACATTGCCAAAATCACCGCCATATCTGCCGCAGGCTCAGTAATTTTGACCCCACCCACCGCGTTTAAAAACACATCTTGGTCAAAACACGCAATGCCTGCATGGCGATTTAACACCGCCAACAACATCGCCAAACGATTTTGCTCCAAACCCACCGTTAAACGCTTAGGCGTAAAACCATGTGCATCATCTACCAATGCTTGAATTTCCACCAAAAGCGGACGGCTGCCCTCTTGCGTTACCAACACACACGAACCTGCCACATCATCACGATAGCTGGCTAAAAAAATAGCAGAAGGATTCGACACCCCTTTTAAACCATGCTCCGTCATGGCAAATACACCCAATTCATTCGCCGCACCAAAACGGTTTTTAATCGCCCGTATCATACGATAATTGGAGTGTTGGTCGCCCTCAAAATATAACACCGTATCCACCATATGTTCCAACACCCTAGGGCCCGCAATCGCACCATCTTTGGTAACATGTCCCACCAAAATCATGGCAACACCCATTTGCTTTGCCATGCGTGTGAGCTGCGCTGCACATTCGCGCACCTGCGATACCGAGCCGGGGGCAGAAGTAATTTGGTCGGAATACATGGTTTGAATCGAATCAATCACCACCACATCAGGCTGATGTTGTTTTAAAACCGCCTGAATCGCTTCCATACGGATTTCAGCCAATAAATTAACGCCTTCGGTTGGCAATTCCAAACGTTGGGCGCGTAATGCCACTTGCTGTGCCGATTCCTCCCCCGATACATACAACACCTTACGTTGTTGCGCGATTTTAGCAAGGGTTTGCAGCAATAAGGTGGATTTACCAATACCGGGGTCGCCCCCTAATAAAATCACAGCCCCTCGCACCAAGCCGCCGCCCAGCACACGATCCAATTCGCCTACGCCTGTGGGATGACGTGGCACTTCTTCAGCAGTTACTTCGGCTAAGGCTTGTACTTTAGAGGTTTCTGCTGCCCACGATTGAAAACGGGCATTTTTGGGTTCAGGGGCAGCTAAATTTTCTTGTAAAGTGTTCCATTCGCCACAATGCGGACATTTGCCCTGCCATTTAGGCGATGTGCCACCGCATTCGCTGCATTGATAAAGAATTTTAGGTCCTTTTGCCATGGTGTTGCCCCGTTTTTAAAA
>JBHADP010000025.1:0-5260 GCA_041855125.1 Neisseria sp.
AACACCGCATCATTAGATAAGTGTTTGCCATAATTAATATCGCCTATTTGCACCGTGATGATGGTTTCAAATAAAACATGAGCAGGGGCAGACAAAACAATTTTGGGCATAACCGTTTCCTTAATGGCAAAGACAGGGTTTTGTGTTAATCTATCATTTAATAAACGAGATTTTACGGCGATTATGCCAACACATAAAGGAGTGGAAAATGTATCAGAAAATTTTAGTACCCATTGATAGCAGTGCGGCATCTTTTCGTGCATTAGATGAGGCGTGTACTTTAGGACGTGCGTTAGATGTTACTTTATATGTCGTGCATGTGGTGGACTTAGCACAAGTGGGTTTGGCGGGAGTGAGCGTGGCAGAGAATTTGGCATTGCGCCAATCGGTTAGCACTTCTAGTTCTGCAATTTTGGCACAAGCAGAGGAAATGGTGGCGCAGCGAGGGGTGGCGTTTGAGGGTAAAGTGTTAGAAAGCAAAGGCGAGAAAATCGCGGATTTATTGGTTAATGAAGCAGGTGAAAACCATTGCCAGTTGATTATTATGGGAACACATGGCTTTAGTGGTGTAAAACGCCTCTTATTGGGTTCGGTGGCAGAAGGCGTGGTGCGTCAATCAACCATTCCCGTGATGCTGGTGCGGCAGCCTGAAAATACATAATTCATTGTAAGAAAAACCAGTTGTTGACGATGCAAACAACTGGTTTTTTACTTACTTCTTAATCACACGGGTATAAACCGCCAAAATCACAACGGCAGCGATGGTTGAAGCAATCCAACCTGCAGGCTGTCCTACGCTATACCAGCCCATACCTTGTCCCACAGCTTGCGCCAACACAGAACCACCAATACCCAATAAAGTAGTCATAATAAAGCCTAAATTGTCTTTACCGGGGTGTAGAAATTTGGCTAACACCCCTACAATAAAGCCCACAATAATGGTAACAATCCAACCCATGTTTTATCCTTTCTGTTTATCGTATGTTTCAACACATAGAACTGCGTAAGTGCGTGGCTCTAAGCGTTGCTCTACATTGAGATTATCCTCCCAGAAGAGAGGGGTTTCAACCAGCCACTGAATTTCCGTTACAGCGTTGTTGCTACTGCTATTTGTGGCTGACTGCCTTGTATCGAAAATGTGTGAATTCACGATAGGCAGTATATTGTGATGCCCTTGAGTATTTTAAACAGTTATCCGGTTTTTTGAAAACAAATAAAAAGCCCTGTTGGGTAACAGGGCTGAATAAACAGATAAACAATTAACGTTTTGAGAACTGTTTGGCGCGACGTGCTTTGCGTAAACCCGGTTTTTTACGTTCCACTTCACGCGCATCACGGGTAACAAAACCAGCTTGTGATAAAGCAGATTTCAAACCAGCATCGTAATCAATCAAAGCACGTGTAATGCCATGACGAATGGCGCCAGATTGACCTGTTTCGCCACCACCTGTTACGTTGACTTTGATGTCAAACGCTTCAGCATTTTCAGTTAATACTAAAGGCTGACGAACCACCATGCGGCTGGTTTCACGAGCGAAAAACTCATCAACAGGGCGACCGTTTACAATGATTTGACCGCTGCCTTTTTGCAAAAACACACGAGCCACTGAACTTTTGCGGCGGCCAGTGCCGTAGTAATATTTACCGTTCATGTCGTGTCCTTAGATTTCTAAAACTTTAGGTTGTTGTGCTGCGTGTTGGTGCTCTGCACCTGCATACACTTTTAATTTTTTAATCATCGCATAGCCCAAAGGACCTTTTGGCAACATACCTTTAACGGCTTTCTCTAAAGCGCGACCTGGAAATTGTTCTTGCATTTCGCGGAAAGTGCGCTCATAGATACCACCAGGGAAGCCAGAGTGGCGATAGTATTTTTTACCTTCAAATTTAGCACCTGTTACGCGCAATTTGTCGGCATTAATCACGATGATGTAATCACCAGTATCAACGTGAGGAGTATATTCAGGCTTGTGTTTGCCACGCAAACGGCTAGCAACTTCGGCAGCAACGCGACCCAGAACTTTATCTTCAGCGTCGATTACATACCATTCGCGCTTCACCTCATGCGGTTTAGCTGAAAAGGTTTTCATAAGGAGGAGTCCAAATAAATATATAGAAAACTACCGATTTTAGTGGCTTATCTATTGGCTGTCAATGCAAACCCTGTTATCTGCGAAAGTGTGGATTTAAAGAGGGGGCTTGTGTTGTTTTTTTTGGTAAGAGATGGGCAAGAAAAAAGCATGGTTTGAACCATGCTAGATAGGGATTCCCCGCTGATGCCGTTACGGCTCAATCCGCTTGAACCTTGTAAACAAGGTGGCCATCTCGGTCAGTTTTGGGTGCATTCAGAAGAACGCTCGCGCCCACTGCACTCCCGACAGCCTAAAGCGAACGTATTGGTTCAAAGGAATGTATGCCTTCACGAACACCGCAGGGAGAAAAACATTAAGAAGTTTCGCCTAATACTTTATTGCTCACTTCTACCATATCCGCTATTCTACGCTCAAATTCACCAATTGCCAAACCATCTTTCATCGACATTTTTAGTAAATCATGGACAACGTTTAAGGCTGCCATGATGATGATTTTATCGGTTTCGATGATTTTACCATTGCCTTTTACGGCGTTGATTTTTTTGTTTAGTAAATCAACTGCTTGTAGGAGTGTATCTCGTTCGGTTTCGGGTGTGCCGATGATGAATGAACGATTCATGATTTCTACATTAACTTGGCGAATGTTCATGCTTGCTCCTCAGTGGTGTGATAAGAAGGAACGTCTTGTGGTAAACGAGCGAGCATGGTGCGAATTTCTGCTGCACTTTCGTTTAATAAGGTGCGATAGGTTTGGTTTTCGGCGGTGAGCTGGTCAATTTTGCTTTGCAACTCGGTTTTGAGTTTGTTGATTTGTCCCATTAGGGCTTCGCCTAATTCATCAACTGCAGCCTGATGTTGTTTTTCAGTGATGATTTGTTTTTCTTTTAAGTATTGGTTTTCTTGTTGTAGCTTTTTGTTTTCGGTGGCAATCAGGTCGTATTTTTTGACCAGTTCGTAAACATTGGCTTCCAGCTTGTCTAAAGCTTGGCTCATTTTTTCACTCCAATCTACAGCTTTGATGCCGTGGGATGTTGATTTTATTCTGACTTGGTTTCACGCAACATAAGGCGTTCAACGACATCTTGGGCGGATAATTCGTTGCGTACCAGTTGATACAGCACTTGGGTGATGGGCATATCAATTTGGTAATGACAGGCGGCTTTAAAGACTTCGTCTATGGTGGGTACACCTTCGGCAACATGCCCAATTTCGGTTAAAACTTGATGTAAGGGTTTGCCTGATGCTAAGCCTAAGCCTACTTTGCGATTGCGTGAGAGTGCGCCTGTGCAGGTGAGGATGAGGTCGCCCATGCCTGCTAAACCCATCATGGTTTTTTGTTGAGCGCCCATTGCCATGGCTAAACGGGTGATTTCGGCTAAACCGCGTGTTACTAAGGCAGCGCGGGCATTTAAGCCGTATTCCAATCCATCAGATAAGCCTGTGGCAATCGCCATGACGTTTTTCACAGCACCGCCCACTGCCACGCCTATCATGTCGGTGTTGGCATAAAGGCGCATCACGGAAGTGTTCAGTTGTTGTACTAAGCTGTTAATCCATGCTTCATTTTCGGATGCCAATACAACGGCACAAGGCAGTTGTTTGGCAAGCTCTTGGGCAAAACTCGGGCCAGATAGTAAGCCGATTTTGTCGTTATCTGGCAGGATTTGTTGAACAACTTGGAAGGTTAAAAGACCTGTGTCCAGTTCAAAGCCTTTGCAAGCGGTGAGGATGGGCAGATGTCCTGCACCATGTTGTTTGACTAATTCTACGCTGTCGCGCAAACCTGCTACAGAAGTAACCACTAAAACCAATTCGCTCTCGCTCAGGGCATCGGCTAGGTTGGTGTGAACGGTTAGATTGTCGGGTAGGGTAAAGCCTGCTAAATAGCGTTTGTTTTCACGGTCTTGCTGCATGGCAAGCATGTGTTCTGGGTTGCGCGCCCACATGGCGATGGTGTTGCCATGTGCAGCAAAGTGTAATGCCAACGCGGTACCCCATGCACCTGCGCCAATGACGGTTATCTTCATTTCTTGGTATCCATATAAGCGATGTTGGGCTTAACTTTAAAACAATCCCTGTTTACAGGCAAGTTTAAAGGTATTTGACTGAAAACAGATGTTGAATAAATGAGCAGTATAAAGTAAAACTATCTTTTTGTTTACTAAAAACAATCACTATTTTTTTCTTGATTTAACGCAAATCGGTTGCGAACTCGAGCGATTACACTTGTTTGCATCATAAAAATGTATTTCCACATACCTCAAGCTGTTCGGCATGTATTGCCAGTTTTAAATGATAATAAAGGAACACGCTATGAAATATTCTGTTTTAGCAGGTTTAACGTTAACGGCTCTTTTAGCGTTGGCAGGTTGTGATAATCAGCCCGCCACGCAAGCACCTGCTGCATCTAATGCTGCTTCTGCACCTGTGGCTTCAGCCGCTACGGCTTCGGCTGCTTCGGCAGTAAGTTATGATAATAGTCAAGCCAGCGAGGCGGATAAGGCGCTACTCACACAAGCGCAGGGTTTGTTTAAGCCTTTGCCTGAACGTGCGGAAGTGGATAAGAATATTCCGATTACGGAAGCGCAAATCGCTTTGGGACGTGCTTTATGGTATGAACCTCGTTTGTCGCGCGGCAATACGGTAAGCTGTAATTCTTGCCATAATTTGGCAACGGCAGGGGTGGATAATTTGCCAACCAGTCAAGGTCATGAAGGGCAGTTTGGTGGTCGTAACTCGCCTACTGCGGTGAATGCGGCATTATTGGGCAGTCAATTCTGGGACGGTCGTGCGAAAGATGTGGAAGAACAGGCGGGCGGCCCGTTGTTGAATCCTGTGGAAATGGCGAATACCAGTCAAGAAGCGGTTGTAAACAAGATTAAGGATATTCCTGAATATCAAGAGATGTTTAAAGCGGCTTATGGTGAGGGCGAAAAAGGCGCGGTTACTTTTGCAAATATTACGGAAGCGATTGCCGCTTTTGAGCGTACCTTGCTCACGCCTACTCGTTGGGATGAGTATTTGAAAGGCAATATCAGTGCTTTAAATGAGCAAGAGCGCCGTGGTGTGAAGGCATTTATTGATAATGGCTGTATTGCTTGCCACAAAGGGGTAACTTTGGGCGGCGACAGTTTCCAAAAATTTGGTTTGGTTGATGGTCCTTATTG
>JBHADP010000026.1:0-14408 GCA_041855125.1 Neisseria sp.
AATTTTTGATTGATGCGAGAAACGATTGGCTTTTCCTAATTCATGAACCAAAGAAAAATAATCATCTTTTCTCTTTAAAATTTCAGCATTATCTGTTTCTTCACCAAATTCGTATATTTTGCCATATTTTGCAAATTCAAATTTTTCTGATTGTATAGAAGTAACAATCTTATAATAATTCACATCAAATCTTGCAATCCATACGTTTTGATGTGCTTGCTGTGGAACTGCCATAAAATTTCTCCAAATTAAAAAGATTAGATAAAAAATTAGATAAGTTTACAGGTATGTGGGTCAAATTTATCAATCATATCTGCTTGGCTGAGTGCTTGATACAGATTGTCTGATATAAAGAAATATCCGCCCAATCTATCATCATACCATATATCTATATCACAATTTAAGGCGGACTTATCTACTTCAAGCATTTCATTAGTAACTGGTATACCACGAGTTGAATATCTTTTTGCTCCTTGTATATAAACAAAAATTTCATTGGATTGTTCCTTACAAATATACTGCCGTCTCTCATACAAATTTAAAAAATAAAACACCTCATCACTGACCAATTTACCTGTAGATAAATCATAGATTTGTACAGGGGTTAGGATATTTTCACCCAGACGGTGTTGTTTTAGAATATTGGCACAGGATTGGTTAAAAAGGATACCGCCGCTCCATATACTAAAAATATAGTCTTGCTTGGTAGGTAATTGCATCTCTTTTTTTTCAATACCAGCCCATAGAGCTTCAGGTACTATTTTACTTTGCATGGCAAAACGGTTCGTTCTTTCCAATTCTAAAGCCAAAGGATGATATTTTCTTTTTTTTTCTAAAGTTTCATCACTTTCATCTCTACCTTCTTGTCTTGATAAGATATGTTTAATATCTGGATATTCAAAGCCACTATCTTTAATACTAGCATTGATATCATAATCATTGACTTCACCCAACGAAAACTGACAGATGTAAACATTGTTTGCCATAAAATTTCTCCAAATTAAATTAAAAGTTAAACCAGTTTGCAGGTATGCAGATTAAATTAATAACACCTGTTTGTGCGAGTAATAAAAATCTAAAACGCCTATACAATCCCAATCTTTAAAAACATCTCGCTTAATGCAAAAACACTCTTTGATGGTGTTCATTGCCATTTTGGGTTGTCTCTAAATTTTATGGGTTCATCATCTCTTGGGGTAAGGCAAATTTGTGGCGCTGTTTTTGTGGTGGATTAGTCGTTAAACTGGCAAGATTCATCACACAGTTAAGGAGTAAATGATGTCTGATTCTATGAAAAACTCAACTAAAGTTGCTTGGTTAAGTACGGGTGCAACAACGGTTGCAGCAGCATCAACCGCCAGCGCGGTGGCAGGCGGTTCGGCTGCGACCATTATGTCGGTAACAGCAGGAACCACAGGCGCGGTATGGGCTTCTTTGACAGGTGCATCAGGTACGGCAGGTGGGGCTGCGATTTCATCAGGTATGGCAGCGATTGGCTCAATGGTGGGCGGTGGTATGGCGGCAGGTGCGGTGATAACAGCGGCTGCACCTGTGGCGGCAGTGGGTGTGATTGCCTATGGGTTGTTTAAATTATTAGAAGATTGATGAGAAAACAGCCGAAATTTGAAATTTCGGCTGGTGTTTTGTGGTAAGTTTGGGTGTTCCTCAAATTTCCTTTTCGGTTGAAACCCCGCCATTGATGGCGGATCATTCAAACAGGAGGGGCGTAACCCCTTCTGTTTCAGGGCAACACGTAAGGCGATGCTTGATGTGTTGTCCTGTGTGTTGAAACATGCAACCCAAGGTTTTTATTCAATGGCTGATGTTTTCGCATCTTTAAAGCCACGTTTTAAATGCACCATCAGCAGCGCAACCGCAGCAGGGGTAATGCCTGAAATACGCGAAGCCTGTCCTACGGTTTCGGGGCGATTCAGATTGAGCTTTTGTTGGACTTCTGCTGATAAGCCTTTCACTTTGCTGTAATCAATATCAACAGGCAGTTTTAAGGTTTCAATATCGCGTCTGCCTTCGATTTCTTCGTTTTGGCGGTCGATATAGCCTTGATATTTGACTTGGATTTCCACTTGTTCAATCACATCGTTGCCCAATTCTTGTGCGGGCAAAGCATCGGGCAGGGTCATTAAGGTGGCGTAGTCTAAATTAGGACGGCGCAGTAAGTCGTGTAAATTGGCTTCACGCGACAGTTTTTGCCCCAACACGCGCATTTGTTCGGCTTCGTCTAGTTTTTGTGGGGTGTACCAAGTGGTTTTGAGGCGTTGGATTTCGCGTTCAATTTGTTCACGTTTGCGCTCAAAGGCTTGCCATTGCGCTTCAGATACCAAACCGATTTGGTAGCCTGCTTCGGTTAAACGCATATCGGCATTATCCTCGCGTAATTGCAAACGGTATTCCGCACGACTGGTAAACATACGGTAAGGTTCATTCACACCTTTGGTAATCAAGTCGTCCACCAATACGCCCAAATAGGCTTGTTCACGGCGCAATAATAAGGGGTCTTGTTCACGCACATATTGCACCGCGTTTGCACCTGCCAATAAGCCTTGCGCGGCGGCTTCTTCGTAGCCTGTTGTGCCATTGATTTGCCCTGCAAAGAATAAGCCTGCAATGGTTTTGGTTTCCAAACTGGCTTTGAGATTGCGTGGGTCGAAGTAGTCGTATTCGATGGCATAGCCGGGGCGCAAGATGTGGGCGTTTTCTAAACCTTTCATGCTGCGAACCAATGCCAGTTGAATATCAAATGGCAAACTGGTGGAAATGCCATTGGGGTAGAATTCGTGGGTGGTTAAGCCTTCGGGTTCGAGGAAAATTTGATGGTTGTCTTTATCGGCAAAACGATTGATTTTGTCTTCAATAGACGGGCAATAGCGAGGTCCTACGCCTTCAATTTTGCCTGTAAACATGGGGCTGCGGTCAAAGCCGCTGCGAATAATGTCGTGTGTTTGGCTGTTGGTGTGGGTAATCCAGCAGGAAATTTGCTTGGGGTGCATGGCAGCATTGCCACGCACAGAAAACACAGGCACAGGCGTATCCCCCGGTTGCTCAGTTAGCTGAGAAAAATCAATGGTGCGCCCATCAATGCGGGGCGGTGTGCCTGTTTTTAAGCGACTTTGGGGCAAGGCAAGTTCTTTTAAGCAACCTGATAAACCTTGTGCAGCAGGGTCGCCTGCGCGTCCGCCTGCGTAGTTTTCCAAACCAATATGGATTTTGCCCGCTAAAAACGTGCCAGCCGTTAATACAATGGCGCGCGCTTTAAATTCCACACCCATAGTGGTTTTTACCCCGCTCACGCGCTCGCCTTCAAGCGTGATGTCTTCCACCGCTTGTTGGAATAATTCCAAATTTGCTTGGTTTTCGAGCATATGGCGAATGGCTGCCTTATACAAAATACGGTCGGCTTGGGCGCGTGTGGCGCGAACCGCCGCACCTTTACTGGCATTGAGACGGCGAAACTGAATACCAGATTGGTCAGTCGCCAATGCCATCGCACCGCCTAAAGCATCTAATTCGCGTACCAAATGCCCTTTACCGATGCCGCCTATTGAAGGGTTACACGACATTTGACCCAGCGTTTCAATATTGTGGGTAAGCAACAAAGTGTGTGCGCCCATACGCGCGGCAGCCAAAGCGGCTTCGGTGCCTGCATGACCGCCCCCCACCACAATTACATCATAAATTTTTGGGTAAATCATAAATACCACATTCAAATCAAATCAAAAAAAATTGGGCTGAATTATACGCTGTTAATACGTTCCATTAAAAACAAATACCTTCCCTAACCAAACCCACCGCATAACTTTGCTATACTTTCTCTCTTTATCCAGAAGGAACATATGATGTCTTATCAAGCCTATCCCCGACCCAGTTACAGGCAGCGCGTTCAAATTGCCTTACATTATCTGTTGCCACAATTCATGCTGACCCGTTTGGCAGGGTGGGTAGCCGAACAGCGTTGGGGCGGTTTCACCCATTTCATCATCAAACTCTTTGCACGCCAATATCGCGTGAATTGGAACGAAGCCGAAAAAAGCCAAGCTTCTGATTATGCCAGTTTCAATGAATTTTTTATCCGCCGTTTAAAAGAACATGCTCGCCCCATTGATAACACCCCACAAGGCTTATGTTTACCTGCCGATGGCAAAGTGAGCGAAGCAGGTAATATCGCCCACGACCAATTACTCCAAGCCAAAGGTCATGTGTTCACGCTGACTACCTTATTGGCAAACGACCATGCGTTAGCACAACAGTTTATCAATGGGCAATTTATCACCACTTATTTATCACCACGCGATTATCATCGTGTCCACATGCCTTGTGAGGGGACACTACGCAAAATGATTTATGTGCCAGGGGAATTGTTTTCGGTGAATCCATTTTTGGCACACCATATTCCCGATTTATTTGCACGTAATGAACGGGTGATTTGCGTGTTTGATACAGCGTTTGGCAGCATGGTGCAAATTTTGGTGGGGGCAACCATTACCGCCAGCATGAGTACCGTGTGGGCAGGGGTGATTAATCCACCGCGTTCGCGTGAAGTGCGAGTGTGGGATTATCCTGCGGAGGGCGAGGGCAGCGTGGTGTTGCAAAAAGGGCAAGAAATGGGCGCATTTCGCTTGGGTTCTACCGTGATTAATTTATTCCCTGCCCAATGTGTCAATTTAGAAGCACATTTGCAAGCAGGCGCAGTAACGCAAATGGGGGCAAAATTGGGTACATGGTCGCGCCCAGAAGCCAACCAAGCAGAATAAAAAACGGCTGGCAAAGTGTTTGCCAGCCTGATGATGTTAGTCTTTGGGAGCAGGTGGTTCAATCTGCTCTTTCCAACCACATTCTTTTTGTGGACACACTTTTTCCACACCCCATCGTTTCGTGGTTTTAATGGTCAGCACTTTCCAACCACATTGCGGACAGGTTTCTGCCACAGGGGGATTCCAAGTGGCATATTTGCAATCGGGATAGGTGTTGCAACTGTAAAACAGTTTGCCATAACGCGATTTGCGTTCAATTAAATGCCCTTTGTTGCATTCAGGACACGTTACGCCCGTATCTTTAACAGGCTCTAAGGATTCCACATATTTGCATTTAGGATAATTGGCACAACCGATAAATTTGCTGCCTGTGCGACTGTGTTTATAAACCAACTGCCCTTCACATTTAGGGCATTTGCGTCCTTCCAATTCGGCTTGTTCGGCGGCTTCTTGTGCCACACGCTCGGCAGCTTGTTCGGCGGTTTCATTCACATTGCGCGTATAACTGCATTCAGGATAGCCGGCACACGCAATAAAACGCCCCATTTTGCCAAACTTGATTTGCAATTTGTGGTTGCCACATTGCGGACAGATTTCGTCTAATTCTTCGGTGGTAAATTTGGCGCGTTCAATGCTTTCTTTTTCGGTAACTTGTTTGTGAAACCCTTTCCAGAAGTTATCCATCACAGGAATCCACTCGCGTTTGCCATTGGCGATTTCATCGAGTTGGTCTTCGAGTTTGGCGGTAAAGTGGTAATCCACATATTGCGCGAAATGTTCGGTGAGAAACTTGTTCACAATATCGCCGGTGTCGGTGGGGATAAAGCGTTTTTGTTCTAGGGTAACGTATTCGCGTTCTTTTAAGGTGGAAATAATGCTGGCATAAGTGGAAGGACGACCGATGCCATATTCTTCTAAGGCTTTGACTAAAGTTGCTTCGTTGAAACGGGGCGGCGGTGTGGTGAAATGTTGTTCACCTTCAATTTTATCCACAGGTAATGTATCACCTTCTGCCATGTCGGGCAGTTTTTTATGGTCTTCGCCTTCTTCGTTGTCGTCTGTACCTTCTTCATAGACGCTTAAAAAGCCCGCGAAGGTTTGTACTTGCCCTGTGGCGCGGAAGATGCCCTCGCCTAAGCGAATATCCACGGTGGTTTGGTCAAACTTGGCAGCCGTCATTTGACAGGCAACAGTACGCTGCCAAATCATTTGATAGAGTTTGAATTGGTCGGCGCTTAAGAAAGGTTTTACGCTTTCGGGTGTGCGATATACGGAAGTAGGGCGAATGGCTTCGTGTGCTTCTTGTGCGTTTTTCGATTTGGTTTTGTATTGTTTGGCGCTGGCAGGTAAATAATCTTTGCCAATTTTATGTTCAATATAATGGCGGATTTCGGTCAGTGCTTCATCAGACAAGGTAACGCTGTCGGTGCGCATATAAGTAATCAAACCAATCGCACCTTGTCCCACATCAATGCCTTCGTAAAGCTGCTGCGCGGTACGCATGGTGCGGTCGGTGGTCATACCCAGTTTACGCACGGCATCTTGTTGCATGGTAGAAGTGGTAAACGGGGCAGCAGGATTGCGGCTGCGTTTTTTCTTTTCAACGGCACTCACTTGCGCTTCTTTGCCTGCTGCCAATAAGTCTTGCAACACTTCAGCCTGTGCGGTTTCATTTGGCAAAGAAAACTGTTCCAGTTTTTCGCCTTTCCATTGCACCAATTTGGCGGTAAATTTGCTGCGCCCTTTATGGCTGTCTAAATGAATTGTCCAATATTCTTGTGCTTCAAAGGCTTTGATTTCGTTTTCGCGTTCACAAATCAAGCGTAATGCAGGGCTTTGTACGCGTCCTGCACTTAAACCACGGCGAATTTTTTTCCACAATAGGGGAGACAAGTTAAAGCCCACTAAGTAATCCAAAGCACGGCGCGCTTGTTGGGCATCAACCAAGTTGATTTCAATTTGGCGTGGGTGGGCAATGGCATCTAATACCGCTTTTTGGGTGATTTCATGGAATACCACACGTTGCGGTTGAATGTTTTTTAAGCCGCGTTTGGATTTTAAAATCTCTTGTAGATGCCATGAAATGGCTTCGCCCTCGCGGTCGGGGTCGGTGGCAAGATATAAGTTTTCGGCTTGCTTGGCTGCCGATACGATGGCATCAACGTGTTTGCTGTTGCGCGATACCAGTTGGTATTTCATGGCGAAGTGATTATCGGGGTCAACCGCGCCACTTTTCGGAATCAAGTCGCGTACATGACCATAAGAAGCCAAGATTTCAAAATCGCTACCTAAATATTTTTGTAAGGTTTTGGCTTTAGAGGGCGATTCAACAATGAGTAAATTTTTAGCCATAGGGTTCTCTAAAATAGTGAAGACAATCGTTGTTTTGGTTGAAACGGCCTGAGTAATTCACACAGGCCGTTTGGTTTTATTCGGTTATTGCAAGAGCGAGCAGGTTTAGTGCATCATGGTTTCTCTTTGTAATGCCATCATTAATTCATCACCAATTAAAACGGGCAATTCTGCTTTTTGCGCCCATAAAACCAATAATGCCAATAATTTTGCCATATCAACCGTAATTTCATCAGCAGGCAAATGCAATAAGGCGTGTATCACATATTCACGCTGTGCGGTGTTGAGTGCGCCTGCTTGTTCCAGAAAATGTAATAAACCAATCACTTCTTGCGGTAAAATTTCCAATTCTTCCGCACAATACACCCGCAACACTTGAGCATGAGAAGTTTCGTGTAATAAAGGTGGCTGCTCTGCCAACACATGTAACAGCATCAAAGCATTGCCCACTTCCACTTCATCAAAGCCCACCTCTTCTAAAAAATGACCTAAATCGGGCGTGGGTGGGCAGGCATCAAAGTCCTGAAAATGTTCAATTAAAAAGGCAATCAATTCTGCCATGATGGTTTCCTTATGATTTAACACGCTGATAACGACCTCACGTCATCATGGCGATATAGCCTGCCAGCCTCTGTTTCTCTTATGCAATCAACCCATAGGCAGCAAGCAAATTAATGGCGGCGGCAATGCTGTTGGGGTGTGTGGGTATAAAGCCCATGGCGTGTAGGATTGCATGGGCATCATCAGAAGACTCAATAATAGAAGGTGAAACAGGGGGCAACAAGTGTTGCTTTATTTATAGCATAAGATGATAACGAAGGTTTTTGCAATAGCAGTCAGCATTCTTGCCCACAATCTTCCCTATATTCTACCCAGTTTGTACCTTCTTTAAGCAATTTATTGTGCCTTGATGAGAGATGGAGTGTTGATTTTTCCACACTTTAATGCTGCAAACATGGCATGGGTAAAAATAAAAACATACTCCCAATCAAGAGAAAATTGTTAAGAGGGCAAACAAGGTGGTGCAGTTTTCATTCTGCTATATCTATGGGAATCATTTAACTGATAGTGTTGGCAAGTAGGTCAATATTATCAACTGCTTACTTTTATATCAACTCAAGTTAAAATCCTTGAAAAGCCCCTTAAAAAAACTTTCCCAGTATGCATAAGTAGCGTAAAATTTAAAATTGCGGGTAGGGGATTATTGTGTTTTATTATCAACAAACCATTTTAACAAACAACTTTACCCTCACACATAATGCACACTTCACTTCTTGCCTGTAAACAAAAATCACAGACAATCAAAACATACTAGGAACAACGGATATGGAAAAGTCTAAACTCTTTAAACGTACCGCTATTGCTGCTGCGCTGCTGTCGCCTTCTTTTGCTGTTTATGCAGCAGTTAGCCCTTTTGCCCCTTTACCATTGCATATGTCGGGTCAGACCGTGTCTAAGGCAGACCCTAATGTACTATTGGTATTAGATAACTCAGGTTCGATGGCAGGGATTGCCGAAGCGGATAGTGTCTATCCATCTTATCAATATGCTGCGAACTATTGTCAGCGTTTTATTAACAATTATTATCCAGGTTACCGAGTAGAATTTGCGGCTTCAGCTAGCGATATAAGATATGGCTGGGGAAGTTGTAGACCAATTCATCCAAGAACAGGGCGGGCAGCTACCACTTATCGTTTTGGATATTGTTCATCAATGGCAGATAGACAATGGATTATTAATAATTATGGTGCGACTCATTTATATCAAAATGCATCTGTATCGAGAATACCTAGTCATTTAAGAACCAGCCTGGCTACCGACAAAACCACTTGTTCTCTGCCTGATGGTATGCGTAAGTCGCGCATGGAAACATTAAAAGAGAGCATTATTTCGGTTATTCAAGATCCAAGCAATGCTAATGTGCGTTGGGGGGTAAACTATATTAATAATGGCACAGCAAACAATACCACTACCGTACCGATTGCATCAAATAATCAAACAGCAATGATTAGTTCCATTAATAATGTGTTGGAATTGCAGGGTACACCTTTTACTTCAGCTTATGCTCAAGCGGTGTATGATAACTACATCAATCCAAGTAGAGGGGTCATTCAATACCGTTGCCAAAAAAACTTTGTGATTGGTTTAACTGATGGTGAAGCTAATGGCACATTAAGTGGTCTCAATGCAAATATTTTAAATTGGTTTAGAGATAATTGGTTGGTTACCAATACGCTATCCTATAGTGCTTGGACAGGGCAATCAAATGGCGATTATGGTATCAGCTCCTTAAGCTCAATTATTGCCAATAAAGACTTACGTACGACTGCTAATGGAAGGGATCTTGAGGGTAACAGTTGGGACGAAGACCCATTTGCTACGCAAAATGTGATTACCTCAACGATTGGTTTTGGTATTGACAATAACTATCTCAAATTTGGTGCTAAAGGTGATGGTAGTGCCTATTATACTGCCAGTAATGCAGCGCAATTATCTGCAGCATTTAAAACTTTATTGAATGCCGCCAATACTACAGCAAAACAAGCTTCAGTTACACCTTCTGTAAACAGCAGTAGTAGTACCAATTTAGGCGCATTGTCGCTTACATTAGATTTAACTAAAGCCAATAGTACTTTCCTATTTACCAATATTGTGCGCTCAACAAGGCTCTCTACAGGTACTGTGGATGCTACTCGATCAATTGAATATGGCACATTAACCAATAATAACCAAGCTTCTTCTCGCCGTGTGTTGGTAAGTAAGGCGGGTGTTGCGCCCAAATTCTTGGCTAAAGAAGACATTGATTGGACGGGTTATAGTGATAGCAGTACAGTAACTCGTGCAAATGTAGTGGATTGGTTGCTTCGCCGCTCAGATAAAACGGATAGTGCCATTAATAGCAATTTGCGTGAACGCACTGATGCCAGCGCACCTAATGCTACTGCACCAGAACGCATGATGGGTGATGTGGTGAATAGTTCTATATTGCAAATTGGTAGCGCAGAGAATGACACTGCCAATAACAAACGTTATAGCCCTTATTTGGTAACGGCAGCGAATGACGGTATGGTGCATATTTTTGCTCGTCAAAACAGCAACACCAAACCATTTGCATTAAAATTCAACTGGATTCCCGGCGCAGCAGCACGAGAGAATGGCAGCAGCGATGCGACTATTTGGCAGGCCATACAAAATACAACCCGTTCTAATTATGTAACCGATTTAACGAATGGACACACTTATTTATTAGATGGCGGAATTTCTTATCGTCAAACTTATAATGGGCAGATTTTTGCGGTGGGTGCCTTAGGACGTGGTGGTAAAGGGGCGTATGCCTTGAATGTGGGCGGTAATCAGCATCACAGTGCTTCTACCAAAGTGGGTATTGATGCAGCCCAAGCGGATTGGGCAACAGCCGTGCCATTATGGGAAACGGGTAACAATGCTTTTGCTGCCACAAAAGATGACAGCACCACATGGAATGCAAACCAACAAATGGGTTACACCGTCGGCACACCGCGCATCGACCGCATTGCAACTGCACGCAATAGCGGTGCGCCTGTATTTAATAATACGGGCAGCCCGATTCGTTATGTTGCAACTGTGAATAATGGTTATGCCAGCAGCGATGCTTTACCTTCGCTTTATGTTTACGATGCGTTAGGTCAAGCAATGAATTACACTGTAGATAGCAATAACAAGCCAACCACTGCTCAAACACCTTCTTATAGTGCAGCTAATGTGGGTAAATTATTGGCAAAAATCCAAGTACCTAATGATGCGGCAAACTCAGCTACCGTTTCTGTGGTAACAGATGATGGCAGAACGTCTATCAATAATGGCTTGTCTGCGCCTGCATTGGTAGATATTGATTTTGACGGTTTGATTGATGTGGCGTATGCGGGCGATTTAAATGGTAATTTATACCGTTTTGACTTCCGTAAAGATACGCCTGCTCAATGGACGGCTCAGCGTGTGTTTAAAGGTTCTGCAACCAATCCTATTACAGCAGCACCTTCCGTTTATCGCATGAGTAATAACAAGCTGATTGTGATGTTTGGTACAGGTCGCGATTTGCATTCGAGCGATCTTAATGACACCAATGACCAATATTTCTATGGCATTTATGATAATTTAAAACAAGATTGGAAGCCTGCTGCTGCCACTTGTAGCAACAGCGCGGGTTGTCAAAATGAATTAACGGTTGCCAGTCGCACCAGCACAACAGATGGCGATAAATTATTGGAACAAGTTTTATCGGAAGTAACACAAGGCACAACCTCTTATCGTATGCTATCTGAAACGCCTTTAGAAAGCGGGCATCGTGGTTGGTTTATTACATTAAAAGTAGGTTCAACCAGCACAGGCGAGCGTGTTACGGTGCAACCTACGGTGGTGGATAATGCAGTATTCTTCACAACCCGTGTGTATAGTGGCAATAATACGACAAGCACCGTGGTATGTAGTAAAACAAGCGGCTCAGGCTCGAGCTGGGTGATGGGGGCGAGCGTATTAAACGGAGGCAGTTTATCCGACTTAACCACCAACTTCGGTCAAATTACCATTCCAAGAGGTTTGGTATATTTCTCAGGTTATGCAGCACAGGGTATTGCTTCAGGAACGAACTACACCTATAACAATCCTGCTTTTGCAGGGGCGTATGCGCGTAATGAGCAAGGTCAAATCCAAGATGGTGGTGATGTGGATTTAACGCAATCGCAAAAATTGGGTGCAGCTACGAACTTCTGTGGTTCGCCTACTTCAGGTGATTTAACCTATGCCGATTCGGAGGGCGGTACACAAAGTTTCCAACTGAATAACCGCAGATGTTTAATTAAACGCATTTCTTGGCGTGAGATTTTCTAAATAATAAAGAAGCGGTAACACAATACTCGCAAGGCATTAACCTTGCGAGTATTGTTATTTGATGCGCTGATAACGTCCACCTGCCATCATGGTAATGTAGCCTGCCAGTTCCCATTCTAATAATGCCGCATAGACATCGGCAGCAGGCAGGTGGAGTTGCTCTGCAAGGCTGTCGGGGTGGATGGGAGCAAAGCCCATGGCGTGTAGCACGGTATCGGCACAATCGGAAGATTCCGCAACAGGTGAAGCAGGGGGAGTCGGTGTTGCTTTATTTATAGCATAAGATGATAACCGAGGTTTTTGCAAGAGTAGCGGACATTCTTGCACAATATCTTCAATACATTCCACCAATTTTGCCCCTTCTTTAATCAATTTGTGGCAACCTTTGCCCTGTGGGTTGTCAATGGAGCTGGGAATCGCCATGACTTCACGTCCTATTTCGGCAGCTAAGTGGGCGGTGATGAGCGAGCCAGACTCAAGAGCGGCTTCTACGACTAAAGTGGCTTGCGCTAGGGCGGCAATTAAGCGGTTACGGCGCGGAAAATTGCCTGCTAATGGGCGGGTGTCTAAAGGAAATTCAGAAATAATAACGCTGCGTTCTGCTAATTCATAGGCAAGCTGTTGATTGCTGGCAGGATAAATGCGGTTAATACCTGTTCCCCATACGGCAACGGTGGCGCCATTGGCTTGAAGTGCGCCTTGATGGGCGGCGGTGTCGATGCCTGTTGCCATACCTGATACTACGACGATGTTTTGTTCGGCTAAGGCTTGGGCAAACTGGTGTGCGATTCGCATGGCGGGCGGAGTGGCATGGCGGCTGCCTACGATGGCGATGGCAGGGTGGTGCAGCAGTTCACTGTGTCCGCGCACAAATAATACAGGCGGTGGTGTGATGCCTTCGGTGAGCATGGCGGGAAAATCGGTATCGCAAGATAGCAGTAAGCGACAGTGGTCTTGTTGCGCCCATGTTAAAGCGGCTTGTGCGGCTTGTTCGGCTTCGTTGCGCCGTTCGCGCCATGCTACTAATGCGGTTTTGCGCGTTAAGATAGGGGTAACTTCATCGGCAGAGGCTTGCCATGCGCGTTGGGCGGTGCCGAATTGTTGCAGTAAATGTTTGAAACTTTCTGCGCCGATATGTGGCATGAATGCCAAACATAACCATGCTTCGCGTTCGGCTGCTGTCATGATGTTTCCCCTAATCTGAAAAAGATGATTCTAACAGAATCCTTTTAGTGGCTTGCTGGTGGTGGGCAAAAAGGTGGTTTTTTTCGTGGTAACATCGGGTTTTGTTTGTGAAGGTGTTGAGAGAATGCATATTGTTTTAAATGGTCAGCCTTATTGGTTTGCAGGCAACACGTTGGCGGATTTGATTGATTTACAGCAGCCTGCTGTGCCGTTTGCGGTGGCGGTGAATACGGTATTTATTGCCAAGCCTTTGTATGCAGAAACGGTGTTGCATGAACAAGATTGTGTGGAAATTGTGCGCCCTGTGGTGGGAGGCTAAGTTTGGATGACGGCAATTCCTCAAGGTAAGTTATTAATGCGAACGCGCCCCATGCCCTCGGATACTAATCCTGAAGGGGATGTGTTGGCAGGTTGGTTGATGTCGCAAATGGATGCCAGTGGCGCGATGTTGGCGTATGAAATCGCACAAGGGCGCGTGGCAACGATTGCGGTAACGGGCATCACGTTTTTTCAGCCTGTGCGGATAGGCGATATTGTGTGTTGTTATGGGCAATGCGTTAAAATAGGCAACACTTCCATGCAAATTAAAATAGAAGTATGGGTTCATCATCTGATGGGCGATGGCACACATCATCTGGTTACCGAAGCCATTTTTACGTTTGTGGCGATTGATGAGCAGGGTGTGCCGCGCCCCGTTTCCCACACCATCAAGGAGCAAATATTATGAGTACATCTAAAAATAATAAACCGACTTTATCCGATACGCCACAAGGCAGTTTATTACTGCGCACGCTTGCCATGCCTGCCGATACCAATCCAAATGGCGATATTTTTGGTGGATGGATTATGTCGCAAATGGATATTGGCGGTGGTATTTTGGCGCATGAAATTGCTCAAGGTCGCGTGGTAACGGTGGCGGTGGAAAGCATGACGTTTTTTAAACCCGTGAGCGTGGGCGATGTGGTGTGTTGTTATGGACGGTGTTTACGCATTGGCAACACTTCTATGCAAATTAAGGTGGAAGTGTGGGTGAAAAATTTGGCGGGCAATGGAGTGCGCTATCAGGTAACGGAGGCGGTGTTTACCTTTGTGGCGATAGATGAACAGGGGGTGCCGCGTCCCATTCCGCAAGACCATTTAGCCATCACACCAGAAAGCTAATACCATGTCGCTTACTTTATATCAGCAAACATTTGCATCGCGTTTATTATTGGGAACGGCAGCTTATCCCACCAG
>JBHADP010000027.1:0-8388 GCA_041855125.1 Neisseria sp.
TAAATTATCCTTTGATTTTACTAAATAAATTTCTTTTCAGGCAGCCTGAAACGTACATTGCGCGGAAATTCGGATAATTTGTTTGTAGAACAAAAAAACAGATTTTGGCGAATTTAAGCGCAAAAGTCTAGCAATTTAGCGCTTAAAAATTACCCGTATTCCTATTAAAAGAAGCATTCATTGGAATTCGTACCACAGCCGTTATCGCATCTATTGCTAAAGCAAATGGAGTCAGTAAAACACGACCTGCAATCGCAGGCACTCTGGAACTGGTTTTGGCTTCCGATGTCCACACTTCTACTGGGAAACTCTGCTCAAAGCGGTAATCTTGCTGCACGCTGGGCGGTGCCGTATAAATTTTTCCACTAACTTCCTGACAAAACTTATACACCGCACCTTGTTGTGTATAGGCTGTATTTTCAAAACCTGCTTGAATCAATACTTCCTTATCCACTGCCTGCGCTGTAACATAACGCAAACAAATATCAGAAGAAAATTCAGATTGTCCCTCACCCAACAAACTGACTTTTACTGGAGCAACCCTCTCGCCAGAGGCTGTTGTTCTCATAATTTCAAATGGCCTATCCAATTTAGCATTCAAAACACGACTGAGACGCTCCGTATATTTGGGTTCCAACACAAACCAATACCTATTTCCCATCATCACAATACTGTTTGGGGTCAACTGGCTATTGGCTTCACGCACCACACCAAATGCTTGAATACGATCCTCCCCCACTTTCTTATCCACATAATGCACAGCAGGCTGATTATCTGCCCATAGCATCGATGTCATACTTGGGCAGCCAGCAAGTAATAAAGCAGTTAAAACAACCGCAACCAGCTTGATAGGTTTCATTTGATTTCCTATTCCTTAAACCATTAAAAATATCTTGTATATACATTAACCACCCTGAACCCATCCAATTTTCAAGGCTCACGATTTGTTTCCAATATTCTAAACTGCTTTTGTGTTGGTTTTTATAATCCATGAGATTCAAAAAATTGACCTATATCTAAAATAAGCATGGTTCATGCATTACCTATGCTTTGTGACGGGATTTTCTTTTATACTGACTCTAATTTCTGCCCGCTTATCAGGACAATCGCTATGAACCCTTCTGCTATTTTTCTTGTTGTCAGCATGATTGTTATGAGCAGTTGGGCATTTTATTTGTGGCAACCAGATGACAAGTCTATTGTGTGGATATCGCCTGTGAGGTCGCAGCCTGTGCTTGATGTGCTTGAGTCAGATAAGCAAGCCGCTTTACAGGCGTTATTGACCTATTTAGAACCGCGTTATTGTGATGTTGAAGCAGGTGGACAATTCAGCGAGCCGCCCAAAGAAAGTGTGTGGATTGAGCGGCAAAAGGGGAAACAGATTTACTGGGTGTGGTGGCATGCTTCGGCGGTGCGTGAAGCCGTGGAACGAGACAACGGGCAAACGGAAATCATATGCAATGGTGGTTCAGGTACCAGTTCGTTTTATTTAGCTAAGTTAGTTAAGCATGGCAATCGATTTGTGGTGTTGGAATCGGATGTGTTGCACACAATCAACGCTGTGAATCATCCCGAAGGTTGGGACGATACGGAATCGCCCCACGCTATTCATTCGCGTTTTATTCATGAAATACAGCTTCAAGCCAATCATACGCTGATGATTATTGCCGATAAACACGCCCCTGAGGCGGAAAATGAATGGAGTGCCACAAATTTTCCAACACGGCGTTGGCAATATCGGGTGCGCTTGAGTGATTTGAAGCTGTTATCTGCACAATTTATTGGCAAAATTGTCTATCAAGATGATGGGACGGTCATGGTTGAGTCGCAATAATGCTATGTTTTTAAGCAATCTGACGGTGGGTAAACTCAAGTTAAACGAATTTAACTTTCCTTGTGATGATTTAATTTATTTATATATAAATTTTATTACAAATATCGGCTTTCTTTGTAGTATAATTCAGTAATTATATTACTTTATTTCAAGGACTTTACGATGAACAAACGTCAATTTCATATCATGATTGGCTCACTGGGGGCAATTATCGGTATTATTGTTTTCTTGGCTTATATTCCGCAGATTTTTGCTAATTTGGCAGGCGAAAAAAGCCAACCATGGCAGCCTTTATTTGCCGCTATTTCTTGTTTTGTTTGGGTGTTGTATGCGTGGACGAAAGAGCCTAAGCGCGATTATATTTTGATGGTTCCCAATATTACGGGCGTGATTTTTGGTTTGATTACTTTTGTAACATCGCTATAAGCTGTTTTAACCTAGAATACAGGGCAGAATCGTGTGAAGATTCTGCCCTGTTGTTTTATTCCGCAGGTGTATTGGCGCGTTCGCCGATGAGCCAAGCCTGCGCTTCTTCGGCGGTGTCAAAGTATTTGGAATGGGTGTTGGTGAGCAAATCGGAAATATAGGAAGCGAGTTTAATCCAAATATCGTTTACCACAATCGCCACTTTGCCAAAATCGTCATCATGATGTCCTAAAAATTTGAGATGTTCCACCGCCATATCAATGGTAAAGTCTTTGAGCATGGTTAAATCCAGCAATAAATCAGGACGATGCACGCGCTCAATCGCCATCATGGCGGCGTTTTCAAATTCTTTGAAATCGTCTAACGTGAATTCGTTATATAGGGCTACATTCAAACCGTAATCTTGCTCTCGAATGGAAATCATGATGGACTCACTTTCTCTTTTGTTATGTTGTTTAACGGCGCAAACTGCTGAGTATGCCGCTGCTTATTATGATACCCATACCCAACCATTCTTGCCAGCCGATTTTGTCATCTAGCCAAATAATGCCCACTAAGGTGGAAAATACGACTGTTAAATAAGCCAACGATGCAACAGTAAATTTATGCCCCACTTTGTAGGCATGGGTCATGGCAAGCTGTGCCAGCATGGCGGTGGCTCCTATGCCGAGTAAATAGGGCAAGGATTGCCAACTGGGCAGATGCCAGCCTGTGATGCTTGCCCAAACTGCTGATAGCAACATGCCCACTAATGCAAGGTAAAACACCACGCGCCAAGCAGGTTCGCCCAATAAAGAGAGTTCACGCACTTGTAAATATGCCCAACCTGCACACAATCCGCCTAATAATCCTACAAAAGCTGCCCATTCTTGCCCGCTTTTAAAGGTGGGATTGAGTAATATTGCTACACCTATAAAGCCTAAAACTAAAATGGCTTGTGTGTAAGCAGAGATTTTTTCTTTTAAAACGATAAACGATAACAATGCCAGAAAGATAGATGAGGTATAGCTGAGGGTAACGCCTGTGGCTAAGGGTAAGTGCATGACGGCATAGAAGATAAAAAACATGCCTAATGTGCCTGAAATGCTGCGGCTCAGATGGGCTTTGATATGAGGCGTGGCGAAGGTTTGACCTTGTTTCCATGCCAATGCGCCCAACACCAGCGCGGAAAAGCTCATGCGCCAAAACACGATTTCGCCTGTGCCAAAGTGGAATTTTTGGTGGGCTTCTTTCACCCATAAGTTCATTAAAGTAAAAAACAGCGCGGCAACAATCATCCACGCTGAGCCTAAACAGTCTTTTTTATGTTCGGTCATGTTGATTGGGGGGAATGCAGTTGCCCATCAACCATACGCCATATTTCTTGTGCCAATACTTCGGCATCGGCAAGGTCGTGGGTAATCAAAATTAAGGGAATATGGTGTTCATCTAATAGGGTTTTCACTTCTTGTCGCATTTGGTGGCGCAAATGGGGGTCAAGGGCGGAAAAGGGTTCATCTAAGAGCAGGAGTTTGGGTTCAACAATCAGGGCGCGGGCTAAAGCGGTGCGCTGACGTTGTCCGCCTGATAGCTGTTGTGGGTAATGGTGGGCTACGCTATTGAGCTGCATTTTGTCCAACCAATATTGAGCAGGAGCGGTGGCATGGCGGCTGGGATTAAAACTGCCCTGTTGTAAACCAAAGGCGATATTTTGCACCACAGTCAGATGGGGAAACAAGGCGTAATCTTGAAACATTAAGCCCACTTGCCGATGCCGAGCGGCAATATACAGCCTATCATCTGCCCATGTTTGCTGTTTAAAACGCACATAACCGCTATCCGCTCGCATCAGCCCTGCGATAATTTGTAAGGTTAGGCTTTTGCCCGAACCCGATGCCCCCACAATCGCCAAACGTGCTGCCTCTGATTGTAAGCGAACGTGTAATTGAAATGAGGCGAGTTGTTTTTGAATCACCATATCAAACAGCATGAGCTTGTCCTTTTGTTTTACCCAATCGACCCACCAATAATAAAATGGTAATACACACCGCCGAAATCAGTAATACCAACTGGTTTGCCAAATCATCTTGCCCTGCTTGCACCGCTTCATAGACGGCGATGGACAAGGTTTGCGTTTGATGAGGAATGCTGCCTGCCACCATTAATGTTGCGCCAAATTCACCCAAGGCGCGCGCAAATGCCAACAACACACCTGCCAAAATACCACGCCATGCCAAAGGCAAGCTCACGCGGCAAAACACCGCCCATTCATTTAAGCCCAACATTCTTGCTGCTTGTTCTAATTGCGGATTCACCTGTTCAAATGCGGTACGTGCAGGTTTCACCACAAGCGGAAAGGTTACCACCATGGCAGCGATTACCGCCCCTTGCCAAGTAAAAATCAAATTGATACCAAACTGTGCTTGTAGCCATGAACCCAACACGCCTTTGCGCCCCAGCAAGACCAATAAATAATAGCCTAACACCGTTGGCGGTAAGACCATAGGCAAGGTTAAAATCGTGTCTAATACTTCACGTCCCCAAAATCGTCCACGCGCCAGTAAAAAACCCATGCCTATGCCCAATACTGTATTCAGCAGCGTTGCCCATCCTGCCACTTTCAGCGACAACAACAAAGCAGGTAAAACTGATAACTCTTCCATGATGTGATTTCGCCCTCTACCATAAAATAAATTCGCCAGCAAAACTGGCGAATCCCTGCTTTAAATGTTAATGTATTTTAACATAAAACACGATACTTATTCAGGCTTAGAACTTATAGGTGTATTGTAAACCAACGATATGCGCGCGGTTTTTATAATTGGCGGAACCATGTGTACGGCTGGATACACAGGCTTTTGCCCCCGCCCCTGCACGTTCTGCTCCACACCAACCATTCACATTCGCCCGCGCGTTTTTAATAAACACATGGCTATAAGCAGCATTAATACTGTGTTGCTTACTCAAATCATATTTTGCTCCCAAAGACAGCCAAATACGGTCATTATCAGGCAATGTGCTTAAACGCGAATCGGCATTGCGTACAGGCGATTGGTCGTATGCCACACCAAAACGCATTTGCAAAGGCTCGCTATATTGATAAGCTGCCCCCAAAGCCACTTTATAAGTATTGCGCCAGTTGGGGCGAATGATTGTTTCATCGCTGCGTGTTACTCCGCCTGTTACAGGGTTTGCCACCACTTTGCTGTTGGCATACTTTAAATTCACCTGATTAAAACGCGAGTGGCGTGTCCAAGTAACATCGCCAAACACATCCCACTTAGGATTCACACGATACATACCATGCACCGACAAAGATTCAGGTGTTACCAATTTCACCGAAGCATCTTCTTTGGCAACATAGCCCAGCTGACGCACTCTATTGGCTAACACAGGATTCGCAAAACCTGCTCCCATCAACTGCCATTCCGCATTGCCTTGTAATTCATGAGACACTTTAGAGCGATAGTTTACCCCCATACGCGCTGAATCATTAATGTCCCACAGCCAAGCCAAGTTATAACCCACGCCCCAATCATCGCCTTTCACTTCCGCATAGCCATCGGCAACCCCATTGCGCCCTGCAAACGCACCAAAATTGGCAAACTGGCGCAAAGTTGCTTTACTGTTTTGTGCCACCACCCCTGCTGCAATGGCGTGTTGTGGGTTAATGCGATATGCCACCGTAGGCTGGAGCGCAATACTTTGCAAACTCAATTCATTCAAGTTATAGCGCAACACCGAATGTTTTTCATACTCTGTGCCTGAAGCAAAAGGCACAAACATTCCCAAGCCCAACCACACTTGGTCATTCACTTGATGCGAAACATACGCATGGGGCGCAACGGCTGCGCTATCGGTAATTTTGCCGCTGCGTTCCACATTACGCGAACCATCGGGCGCGGTGGTAATTTCTGTGCCATCGGGATAATAAGCGTGGGCATCTTCATATTTAATACGCGGTGCAACGATGTTCAAATTAATGGTTGCCTGCGTGCCTTCTAATTTGGTTAAACCTGCGGGGTTGTAGAAAATAGTTGAGGGGTCAGCCGCTTCGGCAGCAGAAGAATTGGCAGTACCTTGTGTGCTGACCGATTGCGTACCAAAATGATAGCCCGATGCCCATGCCTGATGGGCAGCCCATGCACTGAAAACCATGAATAAACCGCGCTGCAGATGTATGTGGAAGTGTGTCATATCGTAACTTTCTGTCATTGTTCTTAGAGTTAAATCACTAAATCTAACAAAAAATAGACAAGTTTGCCTATTTATTGCCATAAAATAGGTTAAAACAGGGCAATAAATGTTGTTTTTATGCTGATTTACCCATAAAAATACCCACTCAAGGAAACCTTAAGTGGGTATATTGCAAACAGCAACGTATCAAAAACAATTATGCTTTCATCGCCTGTGCTACTGCTTGACCTGCTTTATCATTAGGCGCAGCAATATTGCGACCCGTTGGCAATACCAAAGCGCGTACACGGCATTTACTGCATTTTGGCAATTCGCGTACTGCTGTATCCATGGCAGTTTGTGCATCGGCTAAGGCTTGTTGTGCAGCATAACGCATCACTGCCACATCTTCCTTACGGCTGCCCTCACGCTCAAAGCGTTGCAACACAGCAACCGCAGTATATAAATGCACCACAGCTTCGCCCATGGCTACCGATAAGGCTTCTTGCGGTTTCAAACCCACACGGAACACAATGCTATCAGCCAACACAGCAAAGTTTGCTACCAAACGGGTTAATTGACGGGCATAAGGTGCGCCTTCGCCTTCAGTAGGATAGGTAACAAAACGCGCATTGGTTAATGATAACCAGAAACTACGCGCCGCATTACACGCCAAAGAGTGAACATGATTGCTCAATACTTCATCAAAACCTTCAGGGTCATGACGGCGTGTGGTAACAATCTCTTGAGGAACAAAAGGATGGCTACCTGCAAGGGCTTGTTCAAAAATTTGCACGCTATGCGTTGCAGTATGATTGCTATCTGGCAACGATTGATACACTTGCGTTAATTCCGCAGGTGCAGCATTACCTTGCACATCTAAAGCATTGTTCACCGCTTGACGGGTTTGCTTGGCACTCACAAATTGAGCAATCGATGCCACCATATTGCTGCGTTCATCTGCCGACAACGCCAAAGCGCGTACCGCTTCTAATTGATACACCGCCGCCCCCACACGCGCCAACGCAGCATCTGCACCACTTGACGCTTGAGCACGCGCATACTCACGGCTGCTCTCTGCTGCCAAATTTGCCGAAGCCAAGGCTTGCACCAAACATTCTGTACCCGCAGTCGCATCGTCTAAACGCTCATCTGCGGTGGGTTTAGATTGCGCAAAATCCGCTTTACCTGCCAACAACTGACCTGCCCATGCCACCGATTCAGTAGCAGCATCAGCCGCTTCAGTTGCCACGGCTGCTTGTAATGTTTGCTGACAACGCTTAAACAAACGCTCATTTACCATACGGCGCACAGGCGGCACACAACACGCCAACGCCACCAGCAACAGAACGAAATATAACCACCCCGATGCCCCTGTGATTAAAAACGCAATGGCAGCACTCAATAACACCACCCAAGCAGGGGCGCGCCAATACAATGCTACCAACACAAACAACACAAAAATTAAAAAACCAAACATCTGTTCCTCCAATTACAGTTTATCTTTGCAGCCAAGGCTGCCCGTATTCCCTATACCAAAACGCTAACCCACTTGATTGCTGCGATTTAACCATTCTTCATGATAGTTTAAATATACTGCCCTAGCGCAACCTGATTGCGTTCAACCATATCCCATTACTATAACAGAACCAAGCCAACTATCCTATATCATTATGCTATTAATTTACCCCTTTTCTCTCATAAAAAAACCTTACCTTATGATAAAATACTGCACTTTTTTTAAACAACATCAAACCCAAGACCATGTTACCTGAAATCGCCTTACAATCCATGTATCCCGTTATCATGACCCCTAGCCACGATGGCAAATACAGCCACAACTGCGTCCTGTCCCTGCTCAACTTACTACACGATGGCACAGCCCGTGGCTTGCGTATGCAAATTTCCCTATTGCATGGCGAAAGCCTGATTACCCGCGCACGCAATAACTGCGTGGCACAATTTCTTGCCAA
>JBHADP010000028.1:0-3083 GCA_041855125.1 Neisseria sp.
CAGTTCTGCCATTTTGCCTGTAATTTCTTCAGAACGCGCTTGCTTTAAATCTTCAATTTGTTGTCTTAAATTTTGGTTCATGCTTTCATGCTTGGCAACAATGGAATAGTGTTTCATAAAATACCAACCCGATATACACAAGCCCAAGAGCAAAGCACCACACGCCACAGATAAACCCATCAACATGGGTTTTGCTTTATAAAATAAGGTTTTATTCACTAATAACGTTTCGGTGCTGCGTTCATCTAGCACCATTACAGTAATATTTTTCTCCTGTTTATTCATCAAAAAATCCTTATATTATTGAAACTCTGTCATTTATGACGTTAAAAATTCAGCTTGATTTGGCATCTTTCCCCCTATCTGTGCAACATTTAATGTGTCGCTCCACATATTAAAATATAAATCTTTACTTTTCTTAAAATTTAGCAACAAACCGATTTTATTCTAGAATGCTTGTTCTAGCCAAGTTTTTATTCTGATAAAAGTCAAAAAAATAGGCAGTATGAGCGAACATACTGCCTATTCAATGCGCTATTTGGCGGCTTCGAGGGCTTGAGTTAAGTCGGCTAATAAATCATCAATATGCTCAATACCGATGCTTAAACGCACCATATCTGCACTCACCCCTGCTGCTGCCAGCTCTTCATCATTGAGTTGACGATGCGTGGTGGTGGCAGGATGACATGCCAATGATTTGGCATCGCCAATATTCACCAAACGTAAAAACAGTTGCAAGGCATCAATAAATTTTGCGCCTGCTTCACGTCCACCTTGAATACCAAAACTCAATAAGCCAGAAGCCTTACCCTGATAATCGCGGTCAATTAAGGCTTTATAAGGGCTATTGGGCAAAGCAGGATAGTTTACCCATGCCACTTGTGGATGATTTTGCAAGAATTGGGCAACTTTTAAAGCATTTTCGCAATGGCGCTCCATACGCAAAGCCAAAGTTTCCAAGCCTTGTAAAATCAAAAACACATTCATCGGGCTAATGGCTGCACCTGTATTACGCAATGGCACCACACGCGCCCGCGCAATATAAGCGGCTACACCAAAATGCTCCGTATAATTCACACCGTGATAAGAGGGGTCGGGTTGATTGAAGATGGCATCAAAACGCGGATTGCCTGCCCATGCAAACTTGCCGCTATCAATAATCGCTCCGCCAATGCTGGTACCATGTCCGCCAATATATTTGGTGAGCGACTGCACCACAATATCCGCACCATGTTCAATTGGTCGGAAAAGCGCAGGCGATGGCACGGTGTTGTCCACCATCAAAGGCAAACCTTGTGCATGGGCAGCGTCAGCAAAGGCTTTCATATCCACCACATTAATCGCTGGATTACCAATTGATTCACAATAAACCAAGCGTGTGCGCTCATCGGCAACTTCAGCAATCTGTTCGGGCTGGTGTGGGTCGATAAAGCGCACCTCTATGCCTTGACGTGGCAGGGTATGGGCAAAGAAATTATAAGTACCGCCATATAAAGTTTTGGTGGCGATAATATTGTCGCCTGCTTGCACCAAAGTTTGAATGGCATAAGTAATCGCTGCCATACCACTGGCAACCGCTAAAGCCGCTATGCCGCCTTCTAATTCTGCCACACGCTGTTCTAATACCGCCGTGGTGGGATTCATAATACGCGTGTAAATATTGCCTGCCACCGCCAAGTTAAACAAATCTGCGCCATGTTGCGTATTATCAAAAGTGTATGAAGTGGTTTGATAAATCGGCACGGCAGCGGCTTTGGTGGTGGGGTCAGAATGATAGCCTGCATGTAATGCAATGGTTTCAGGTTTCATATAATTTCCTCTGTTTACACATCAATTTTGCTTAATACATAATCAATATCTTTGTCGCCACGACCCGATAAATTCACCAATAAACGCTTGCTGCTGTCTAATTGAGCCGCGCGGCGCAAAGCATAAGCAATCGCATGAGAAGACTCTAAAGCAGGAATAATGCCCTCTTCACGCGATAATGCCATAAACGCATCTAAACATTCCGCATCAGTGGCGGTTTCATAACGTCCGCGCCCAATGTCTTTCAAATAACAATGCTGGGGCCCTACACCAGGGTAATCCAAACCCGATGCAATCGAATGTACGGCAGCTGGTGTGCCGTCTTCTTCTTGCAAGTAATAACAATTAAAGCCTTGGATATTGCCAAATTTACCCAAAGTCATCGTGGCAGCATGGCGACCTGCTTTATCCAAGCCTTCACCCGCAGGCTCAACGCCCACCAAGTCCACCGTCTTATCATCAATAAAGGCATTAAACAAGCCAATCGCATTCGAGCCACCGCCCACACACGCAATCACTTCATCAGGCACGCCACCAAATTGACTGTCAAACTGCTCACGCGCTTCGTGTCCCACAATAGATTGAAAATACGCCACCATTTCAGGATAAGGCGCAGGCCCCACCACCGAGCCAATGGCAAACATACTGTCGCCCAGTTGCCCCATATACGCCGCAAAAGCACTGTCAACCGCTTCTTTCAGCGTGCCAGCTCCTGCCGACACAGGCACAATTTTTGCGCCCAAAATCTTCATACGCGATACATTAGGATGCTCTTTCGCAATATCCACCACACCCATATGAATTTCACATTCCAAACCCAACAAAGCCGCCGCCGTTGCCAATGCCACACCATGCTGACCTGCGCCTGTTTCGGCAATCACTTTTTTCTTGCCCAGTTTTTTTGCCAACAACACTTCGCCAATACAATGATTGATTTTATGTGCGCCTGTGTGGTTTAAATCTTCCCGTTTCAAATAAATTTGCGCACCTCGTTGCGACAGCGTACGCGCATGATAAATCGGGCTAGGACGCCCCACATAAGTGGCTTGTAAACGCTTCATTTCCGATACAAAATCCGCATCTTGAATAATCTGATGAAAGCCCTGTTCAATTTCAGCTAAGGCTTTTGCCAATTCAGGATGCCCAATTCTGCCGCCGTGTTTACCAAAATTACCATCTGCATCGGGCAACACCAACGCATTTAATTGTTCACTTGCCATTTTGATTTCCTATGTAAAGTCGGGTAAAGATATAAGTATCGCATTGATTGCTAG
>JBHADP010000029.1:0-6363 GCA_041855125.1 Neisseria sp.
ATCATGCTCTTCCAAAACCACAGGCAAATAGTTAGGCACGTCCAATGTAATCACATTGCTGGCAGCACCCACTGCGCGTTCGGTGGCATATTCCACAAACGAGCCTTTACCAAAAGTGGGGACTTGCAAGCCTTCTGCATCAGTAAACACAACAGGCATAATTTTCTCGCCAACAAACTCGGCTTGTTTGTAACCAACGGCTAAATTGGTTAATACTGGGTCAATCTGACCGCGCAATTTGCGTAAATGAGCTGCACTCATGTTTTTTCCTTCAATCAAAAAAATTATTGAATCGTGCGGCGAGCCGCTTCTTCGTAGCTAATGCCTTCTTTTGCCGCCAAAGCCAAAGCGCGTTCATGGTGTGATTGCGAATTGGGTTCGGCAAATTCGGCAAAATTCAGGCTGCCTGAAACATCAGGTTTCGTAGCAGCACGTTGTTGCGTTGCTACTTCGCCATCTTGCAAAATGGTTGCACCTTGTCGCAAAAATGCCTTAAATGCTTCTGCCAATGGCGTTTCATTGAAATCAGCGGTGGTATGGTCTGGGTGTTCAGTAAAATCCAAGATTTTCACAACCAAATCTTTATCCGCAGGTTTCAAATTGCCCGATTTAACCAATGCTTCGGCAAAATCAGCGTTCTTTTGGTGGTCTGCTTCGCGCAGGGTTTGCGCCTGTTCTGCTTGTAATTTAGCGAGTTCGGCTTTGGCTTTTTGCGCTTCGGCTTCGGCTTTTTCACGCGCTGCTTTTTCGGCGGCTAATTCTTGTTCGGTTGCCATATCAGGTTCCTTGTTGGGTTGGGGTTCATGAAAACTAGGGAGCGGTTCGGGCGTGGGTGGCGGTGGCTGTAAATCCTGAATTTGCCATTCGGGGATAACGGTGTCCGCTTCGTCAATCCCATGCTTGCTGACAATCCATTCGCGCAATCGTCGCAAAATCCGCGACAAACTGTGTTGCGTTTGCGCCAAATCTTCGCTGAACGACACCACACCTTGCTCATCATCGGCAAAGTTAATCGCTGCCAAACCTTTAACCGCAGGAGCGGCTGCGCCTAAAAATCCCACATGGCGCAACGACCACACGCCCTGCGTGGGATTGCTTGGGTGGTTGGGCGGATAGAAACTTGCAGATACTTTTTTGTAACGCCCCTGTCGTACTAAATCCACCAAGTTATCGTCCACTTGCTTAAAATCAGCAGTCAGCACATCACCGTTTACGCTTAAACTTTCTACCCAGCCAAATGCTGGGGCGTTGTGTGTTGGGTGTCCAATCACCAGCGGTGCTTCATGAAAGTTAGCGTTATAAGCTTGAGCGGCAGCCTGCAAATCTTGCACGGTAATATTGACTTCCACACCATGCGCATCTTTGCGTTTACCAGCGCGGAAAATTTCATATCGCATAAAAAATGCCCTATCAATTTCAGATAGGGCAATTATGGTTTCAGGCAGCCTGCAAAACTTTTAACGCGCATTAAAAAAAGCAGCCTAAAAAGCTGCTTTTTGAAATTGGCTTAAATTTGCGTTTTTAGCGCGTTTTGCGTTGGGGTAGGCAAACACCCGACCAAGTTCTCAATCGCGCTAAAAACGCGGTCAAATTCGGTCTGACCGCGTATTTTGATTGCATAGCTTAATCATCAAACAAACCAATCTGTCGTTTAGCTATTTCAGCCTGTCTCACTCGTTTTACAATTTGATAAATTTGCTGTACGGCAATGTCGTATTTTTTGGCGAGCTGTTGATGATTTTTACCGTCAAAATCGGCATAGATTTGTTGGTCGCGCTCATCTAATATGCCCCCATGGTTACGTGGGAAATAAATAGTTTGCCCACGCCAATTGGCAACCAAATGATTTGCTAATTGTCGGCTGATTTTTTGCGCGGTTGTTTTATCTACGGGCGCAACAGAAAGCAAACAAGCACACGCTTGCACTTCCAAGTCAGCAAGTAATTCAGGGATACGGCTGTCTGCCATGGCTTGTCCTTTCTTCAAAGTTGAGTAATTTTTTTCACATAGTGTAACGCTGTTACAAAAATAAATAATATTATCAATATTATACAAAATATTGAGCTGCCTAAAAACCATTTTAGGCAGCTCAATCATTATCCAAGTAGATAATTTTTCAGACTATCTGAAATTACACCTTCCCAAAATCCGCACTAACCAACACATACTCTCCCGTCTTCTCATCGCGCAGATGCAAACGAATATATTCACGGGTTGCTTGCGTGTGTACACTATCAGTTAAGGCTTGCATAGCGCGTTGCCACTTCTCGTCTTGGATTTCTAAACGGCGTAAACCCAACACCTTACTTACACTAATTTTGCCCTCCTTATTCACATCAAACGCCTGCTGAACAATAATTTTCAACTCAGCGCGACTGTTTTCCGTCCATTCATTCAAACATTCATCAATAAGAGCTTTGGCAGCTTGCAACCGTTCATCAAACACCAGCACATCTTGTATTGCAACCGTTACACGCTGTTTACCATCAAAACTATACAATGTGATATTACCTTTCTTACTTGGCTTCACATCGTATTTTTCTGCCGACAAATCCACAAAAGCGCGAACGTCGCCAATCGCTTGCTCTTTTGCCTGTTTTAGCTCGTTTACTTTAGGCATGATGTTGGCAAAAATACTCTGCACCAATTCATCGCGTAACAGGTCAATTTCTTTGATATTGGCAATCGGGATTAAGTTACCGCGAGCGTCTTGGCGGTATTGGCTCAAATCTACATTCATGGTTTCTTTCTCCTATCGGGTAAAGGTTGTGCTCGTTTCTTACCTGTGGCAGGGTCATAAACTCGTGCATATTCATACAACAAATCTTCAGATTTTTTAGGCGGTGGTGGCTGTAACCCTTTACTTACCACCTTATCCAAGTGCTTTTTAATTTCAACAATATTGCGTTCAATCTTGGCACGTTGCTCAGGTGTTCGTGGAGGATGCTTTACTTCCAAAAAAGTCACATATGGCATCTGACGTGGCGGAATTTCAGCAATCAATTGTGCAGGTTGTACCCAACGCTCGGCTTTACGAATCAGTCGTTTAAATGCGGTGGGTAAACGCTGCTCATCGTGTTCAAACACATAGCCACGCACATAAGGCGTTAAGGCTTCCTCCCACACAAGTGCCAATGCTTCCACTGCGTCTGCAGGTGGCGAACCACTCAACCGCAGTACCAACAGTTTTTGCAAACCATCAATCACTTGGTTAAATACCCAGTCAGGCATTTGGCGTTTCATCTTCGCATTCCTTGTAACTTCATCGCTGCATTCAATGTTTGACTATGTTCGCCCATTTGATTATCAGGCTGCCTGATTTGTAAACCTTGACCTTGCCAACTGCTCATCACCTCATACAAATAACCATGCGATTTGAGCGGCAATTTCAAGTTGCCAGAGTTTCTTTTTGCTAACATTTCCCGAAAGCCATAAATCCATGCTTCAGGCGGTGCAATATATTCCATATAATCGCGGCAGATTGCGCCACGCTGCATATCGGGCAACAACTCATTAAGCAATTTCGCCATACGGTCAAAAGTCAAAGCGGTTTTAGTTGGTCGAAACAGTGCAATGTATTGCACCGCCAACCTTCCCAATTCGCCATTCACTTGCGCCACCGCCCATACCGCTTGCCGTGCTTCTTCATTGGCAAATAATGCATCAAGACTATTTTCTGCACCACAGCAGGGACAACGAGTTTTCATCATTTCTTACCTTTCCTTATCCACGGGTTCATAAACTACCCCACCCATAGGGTTTGTTTCCCAAGCCCTAATTTGCTCATCCTGATGCCGACAAAATTCACGATACAAACTAATACGTCCATCTTCACCTACCATTGCAGGCGGCAAACAATTACATAAATCACCATGTGCTTGTAATTCCGTAGCGTAGGCAGAATAATGCGTCATAACTAAACCACTACCCAGTAACATACCAGCCACAATTGCCATCAAATGACTTATCAAAGGCTTTAAAGTAATCACACCCATATCACACCCCATTCACAATATCTGCATCAACCTTATCAAAACCCAAACTAGCTGCTTCGTTCATCGCTGCCGATACCAAATTATTCACGGCAAGCGGATACAACAAACTGTGTTGCTGCAATTGATTGTTGCTGCGAGCCGTAACCGTCAGGCGTTTGGCGATTTCGTCAATCGCGCTGTCGTCCAAAATGTCTTCCAACTTCACACCTACACGTTCAAATTTGTGTTTCAGATAGCCTTGCAATTTACCGTCCGTGAGTGGCAACAAAGTTACCAATTCGCAGCGTTGCACCACTTCACGCACACTTGGATTATTTTCAGACAGCTTTTGTGCCAACTCGGTTTGACCGATTAGCGCAATGCCAATCAAACGCTCAAAACCCCGTTTCAATTCAAAAAAACGTTTCAAATGTTTCAGCGTAGGAATGGGCAAGCTGTGCGCTTCTTCAATCAGCAAAATGTGTTTGTTACCAGCCTTCGCGCTCTCAATCAAAGCCTGATGAACTTGGCGGAAACGGCTTTCAGGGCTGCGTTTAGGCGACACATCGGGCGCAATTGTGGCTAAAATCGCTTCGGCAATGTGGGCAGCTTTCAGCGTTTTGCCTTTGCTGTCGTTGTCTTCCATCGCCAATACATACGGCTCAATCACAATGATGGGGCGATTTTCACGCGCAATGCGGTCGTGTAAATCTTCGCGCAACGTGGATTTTCCTGCGCCACTTTCGCCCACCACCGCCACAAATCCGCCTTGCGTGGCTGTCTGAAACAAGGCTTCGCGCACATAACGCACATCAGGCGTGAGATACACATCTTGCGCTTGGCGAATCTCGTCATGAAATGGGTCGCGTGTTAAGCCAAAATGCTGGCGTGTTGCTTGGGATAATGCAGATTTACGAAGTAACATTTCTGTTTCCTTTTTGGGTTCGGCAATTTTCAGGCTGCCTGAAATCTCAATGCCGTGCTGTTGAAAATAATTTTTGACTTGTTGGCAAAACCGTTCGCCTTGTCGCTTGGGTAATGTGCCATCGTTGATGTAATTGAGTAGCGCGGTTTTGCTACAACCCAATTCCGTAGCGACCTGCGAATACGATTTACCTAGTTTTTGAAACTGCGCTTTCATCATCCGTCTGTCCCTGTAAGTAATCGCAAATGCGGTGTGCGCGTAATGCGGTCGTACACGGTGTCTAATTCGCTTTCGGGTGCGCCGTTAGGATAAAGCTGCTGCAAACGCGCCACCGCTACCGCCCAATCACCACCATCGGCTTCTACCCGTGGTTTCAGTAATCGCGCCAACTGCGCTTTATTCAGCACGGCAGCCTGAACGTCCATTTTGTTGTAATCCATCTGCGTACCGCGTTTGGGCATATAACCGACTTTGTCATCTGCCAATGCTTGTTCTTGGTGGGCAAATGGGTCAATGCGTCCACCAAACGGCAAGGCTTTCGCTTTGCGATTTTGTTCGGCTTGCTCCAACGTGTCGGCTTGCATGGCGAGTTTTTCCAGTTCCTTGGCGTTGGTTTGTGCTTGTGTGTCGGCATGAGCTTTAAACTGCTCGCCAATAATCGCCGCGTCCACGCGAAAACCAAACTCATTGCGTACCACTACGGGGGCAACCTGCCAATATTCTTTGCCGTGTTCATCAAAACATTGCACTTGCGCTGAATACTGTTGCCATGGGTTTTTCGCAATCGTGATTTTTTCGCCCACCATCACAAACGGCACTTTGCTGACATCAAATTCACGCCCTTCAAAATCCACCGTCAAATCAGGTTTTACCTTGCGCGTTTCAGGTTTACTCAACACCAATTCGCGGCAATAGTCAGTAGGTGGCGGAATAAGCAATTTATCAGCTGGGATTTTTTGCCACGCTTGATAGCGCGTCATTCCGTGTCGGCTGTGAATTTTTTGACCATTGAAATAACGCATCCAACGATTTGCTAAATCCTGCAACTGCTCAATATTCTCCACGTGCACCAGTTTCAGACTGCTTTCAAAATTCATCTCCACCAAATTATTACCGTTCTCAACCTGACCTTTGGAACGTGGATTGCCTACCTTATTGATAATGACCGACACACCCATTTGTTTACACAAATTCTGAAAACCGTAGCCCGTGTTTGCCGAACCAGCGTCCAACATCACATCGGTGGGTCTACCACGCATGGGGTCTTTCAAAATATCTGCTTTCGGTTGCATGGCTTGGATAAATGCTTCGCACAGGTTTTCACTGTTCTCGCCACCAAACACATACCACACAAACAAACAGCCTGAACAATGGTCGCTAATCACATACCGCCACACGCGGTCGTTTACAATTTTGTCCAAATTCTTGGGCTTGTTTTTGTAAAACTCGTCCGCATTCATCATG
>JBHADP010000030.1:0-5335 GCA_041855125.1 Neisseria sp.
ACAGAAGCTGATTTGCCGTGCGCCTTAGCAATTTCCGCTACTGCTACCCATGTGTTGGTGGTTTCATTCCACACGATACGATAAGTTTTATTCATGTTATGTTTGTCCTACTAGGTTGAGTTTCGTTAGATGTTCGACTTTTCCAAAGTTGGAAACCTTCTGTCGTATCAGCTTGATAAAAATGGTGCTTTTATAAAGCTGCTTCCCCTCGCTTTGCTTGCACATTTTTCACACACAGCAAGAAAGCATTAACTTAATTTTCCAAGCAATTTTCATGCCAATTTAATGGGCAATCCTGTATTTGCTATTTTCTGTTGTTTTATATGAAAAAAGCATATTTTAATCATCTTTTGAAAGAGATTTTTTGCATTTAAAATGGGAAAGGCTTGTCTTGCTTAGATTTGCTTGATTTAAAACTTCAATAAGCCAAGCAAAAGTGATTAAGTACTCTAGGCAACCAATGGATTTAAAACACACGCAAATTTGCATAGAATTTACGATGCTTAAACATCAAAAATTTTAGAGATAACGGAAAAAACGATGCCGTTTTTTGTCAAGGCAAGGAGTGGGCTACAATTCTTGTCACTATTGGGAGAAATAGGGAAGTGGGAGAAACAGATTTGGCTTGAAGCTAGAAAATAATAATCTATTGTTTTATAAAAAATAATTTTATTGGAATAATTTGTTTTACCCACAAAAAAAGCGTTTCAACAGAAACGCTTTTTCATCTTATCAAACGAATTTACGCCACACCCACATTGGCAAATAAAGGCAAGGCACGGCGAACTTGCGCCCAACCCACACCTTGAATGGTGTCGCGTTTGGTAACCAAAACCACCACGCTATCGATATCTGCAATGCGTGCCATAAAATGGAAGGTGCGATCGGTGGTCATAAAGGCTTCTTGAATGGTGCGCGTGGCAGGAATACCGCGTTGTTGCGCCAAACGTTCTTCTACTTTACGAATGTTCTCACCTGCAAACATGTTAAATGCAGCTGCAGACACTAAGTCGATATAGTCTTGATTAAAGTGTGAAATGGCATGGTACACACCACGCACTTCCCCGTTTTCTAAGCTCACCAAGGCGCAAGCTAATGCACCGTCTACGTTGTCATAGATTTGTTGGCAGATTTGGCTAATGTTTGGATTCATTTTATTTTTTCCCGTTGTGTGAAAATAAAAAAGAGGGCAATGGTTATGCTTAAATTGCCCGTTTTAGCGGCTTGATTATACAACTGCTTTAAAAAATTGTATATTTTTTGTTGATTTAGCGCATTTTTTAGGCAAACCGTGATGGGGTTTGCTGGGGGGGTTATTGGGCTTGTGGGCGCATAATCACCATGTGTCGCTCGGCATTGAGCATTGGCACCGTCAGTTTTTCTACTTTCTCTACCACCACGGAAGCAGGTACATGTTCCAATTCTTCATAAGGGTAAACACCTTTCATGGCTGCCCAATAGCCGTTTTCATTGAGTAAATGTTTGGTGAGTGAGATAAAGTCGGCAAGCTCGGCAAAAGCACGGCTGGTAACCACATCGACTTTTTTGTCGTGCATGGCTTCTACTCTGCCACTTGCCACCGATACATTATGTAAGCCCAATTCAATTACGGCTTGTTGTAAAAACGAGGTTTTTTTGGTGTTGGCATCTAGCAAGGTTATTTGTAAATCAGGGCGACAAATGGCGGTGGGAATCCCCGGCATACCACCACCCGAACCCACATCCATAAGGGTTTGGGCGTGTTGGATATAGGGCAATAGGGTTAAGCTGTCTAACACATGATGGCTAATCATGGTGTGTTCATCGCGCAAGGCGGTGAGGTTGTAGGTGCTGTTCCATTTTTTGAGCAGGGCAACGTATTCTAAGAGTAAGAGTTGTTGCGCGGTGGTGAGGCTTAAACCCATGCTTTGCAAGCCTTCTTGCAGTTGTTGTTTATTGTCCATGTTTTTATCCTTATTTTTCTTGGTTAAAGGCGAATGTTAGCGCAAAATAAGGTCTGTTGGAATGACTGCGTTTCAATACACAGGACAATACATTCAACATCGCCCTATGTGTTGCCCTAATGGGGGAAGGGCTTGCATTGCGCCCACTTCCCATCTCATTCTACCGCCATCAATGGCGGTGTCTTAATCTTAAAGGAATTAGTTGATGAATTTACCTATATTGGCGGTAACCAGTGGTGAACCTGCGGGCATCGGCCCTGATATTTGTTTGGATTTAGCGCAACAGGATTTGCCGTGTCGGGTGGTGGTATTGGGCGACCGTGATTTGCTCGCAGCGCGCGCTCAGATGTTAGGCAAAACGGTGCATCTCTGTGATTATCAGGCAGACAGTGTTCCTGCCAAAAATACGTTGGAAGTGTGGCATATTCCTTTGGCGCAACCGTGTGTGGCAGGAGAATTGAATGTTGCCAATGCGCCTTATGTGTTGCAATTATTGGATACGGCGTATGCAGGCATCATGCGCGGTGAGTTTGCCGCCATGGTTACCGCGCCTTTACACAAAGGGATTATTAATGACGCTGGCGGTGCGTTTTTTAGTGGGCATACGGAATATTTGGCGGAAAAAAGTCAAACTGAACAAGTGGTGATGATGTTGGCGGGCGGTGGCTTGCGCGTGGCATTGGTTACCACGCATCTGCCTTTGAAAGATGTGCCACAAGCCATCAATCAAGATTTAATTTGCCAAGTTGCCACGATTTTGCATGATGATTTGCAACGTAAATTTGGCATAGCGCAACCGCGCATTTTAGTGGCAGGTTTAAATCCTCATGCTGGCGAAAATGGTCATTTGGGCAAGGAAGAAATAGACGTGATAATTCCTGCGCTAACACGCTTGCAAGCGCAAGGTATGCAGATAACGGGCCCTTTCCCTGCGGATACCTTGTTTCAACCCTTTATGTTGAAAGATGCGGATGCGGTGTTGGCAATGTATCACGACCAAGGTTTGCCCGTGTTGAAATTTGCTTCGTTTGGACAAGGGGTAAACATTACCTTAGGTTTGCCGTTTATCCGCACTTCGGTTGACCACGGCACGGCATTAAATTTAGCAGGCACAGGCAAAGCGGATGCAGGCAGTTTGCATACTGCACTGGCAACCGCGCTTGAGATGGTGCACGCACAAGCCTAAGCGACACATCAAGCATCGCCCTGTGTGTTGCCCTGAAACAGAAGGGGTTACGCCCCTCCTGTTTGAATAATCCGCCATCAATGGCGAGGTTTCAACCGAAAAGGAAATTTGATGAATCAGGGTAGATGCCTCTCGCCTCTATCCTGCCACTAGCTTATTTCAACACCACCCGAATCCACTGGCTTACCCAACGTTTTTGATGTTGAGCAATCTCGGTTTCACTGGGATTATAGGCTTTTTTAGGGGCAACATCGTGTTGATACACTTCAGGCAATGCCACACCTTTCACCGCAGGATAAACCCACATCTCACTCGGAATCGCTTTTTGCACCGCAGGCGTTTGCAAATATTGCACCAACTTGGCAGCGAGTACAGGCTGTTTTGCCCCTTTCAATACCGCCGCCCCTTCCACTTGGCGAAACACCCCACCTGCTAAAAACAAATTACCTGTGGGCGGTGTGCTGTATTTACCTTTGCCATAAAATACTTCTGCCACAGGGCTGGTCGCATAACCCACCACCAAAGGACGCGACCCTTTATTATGGCTAAACTCCGTATAATAGGCTTCGCTCCAGTCTTTAGTGATTTTTACCCCATTGGCACGCATTTTTGCCCACCATGCAAACGCCTTTTGCTCGCCCATACCTTGAATATTGGCAAACAAAAAGCCTAAGCCCGTACTCGACATCCCTGGGTTGGGCATGGCTAATAAATTTTTATATTGCGGTTTGGTTAAATCGTCCAAAGTTTGCGGTAAAGGCAATTTATGTTTAGCAAACCATGCTTTATCATAGTTTAAAGTAATATAGCCATAATCAATTGCCAAGGCATGATTTAACGACACCACCGCGTTGCCACTGGCGGGCTGTTTATCTGCCAAAATACCCGCTTGCTTGGCTTTAAGCGCTGTCGTATTGTCCAAACCATATACCGCATCGGCAATCGGCTGCGCACGGCTCACAATCAACTTGTTTACCATTTCATTGCCACTGCCCACCTTAATCACCGACACCTTTGCCTGATTCGCCTTTTCAAACGCCACAAAAGCATCTTTTGGCAAACTAAACGACTTATGCACCGCCAAACGCACTTCCGTTTGAGCATGGCTTGCCGTTGCCAATAACAAAGCGGCTAACGCCGCCCAAGAAAAAGATTTCATTTATTATTCCTTTACTGTTTCAACCCTGCCACAGCAGCGTTTACTTAAATCACCTCAACAAATCAGCTTGGCTCAATCCGAGCAACACCGTTAAATCTCATCTATCTTTCGTATATTTACGTTATGATAGCGAGAAATTTATAACGAATAAAGACTTCCATGCAATCTTCCCCCATTTGGCTCTTTGATTTAGACAACACCCTCCACCATGCCGATGCAGGCATCTTCTACCTGATTAACCGTGCCATGACCACCTACATCATGGGCAAACTTGCCATCAGCCACGATGAAGCCAACCACTTACGACAAGACTACTGGCATCGTTATGGTGCCACCTTAGCAGGGCTACAAAAACACCACCCCGAAATCGACATACTGGATTTCCTGCGTGCCAGCCACCCCATGCCGCCCATCTTAGCCAAACTTGTTCCCGAACAACATGTCGCGCCTACTTTACACGCCTTAGCAGGACAAAAAATCGTCTTTTCCAATGCACCTTCATTTTACGTCTATGCCTTAATCGAAGCCATGCAGCTTACCCCCTATTTCACCGCCCTATTAGGCACAGACAATCTGGGTTTACACTACAAACCCGCGCCAGCCGCCTATCTCAACCTTTGCCAACAACACCAGCTTTCTGCCCACCAATGCATCATGGTTGATGACAGTGCAGCCAATCTGCATACCGCCAAACAACTGGGCATGACCACCATCTGGTATGGCGCACACGCTCATGAATTACCTTTCATTGATGCCGTTGCCCCCAATATGCCGGCACTTTTACATTGGGCAAACACAAAAGGCTATACCCAATCACAATAAACGCTATAAAATCGCCCAATTATTGGATTCAAAAATCTCGAAGGAAAACATCATGCGTTATCTTCCCATCTTATTGACTGCCCTTTTATTAACAGGCTGCTCATGGGAAACCTATCAAAACAGCCATGGCAACACCGCTTTACGTCCCAAATACGAAAGCGGTACACGCATCTATTACGAAGATGGTACCTATTCAGGCAATATGCGTAACAACCAATTTCGCCC
>JBHADP010000031.1:0-7523 GCA_041855125.1 Neisseria sp.
CAGGCTTTACCAGTTTGACAGTTTATTTCTGGCGACCATAGCGAGTTGGTACCACCCCTTCCCATCCCGAACAGGACCGTGAAACGACTCAGCGCCGATGATAGTGTGGATTCCCCATGTGAAAGTAGGTCATCGCCAGATTCTCATAACCAAACCCCCGCATTTGCGGGGGTTTACTATTTTTAACTTAGCTTGAGCTAGCAATGATTTTCATGTAAAATATATTGCTTCTTGAGTGTGTGTCTTACACATACCATTCAAAAGCACGCCTGATAACTTAAATGGTTATTAAGCGTGTTTTTTTGTGAAATGTGAAAATCGAAATTTAACTGTTGGGGGCATTTGCCCCCAAAAATACAATCAGCCCAATCAACAGAGGACATCCCATGACAACCCCTGCAATTCTTGTTTTAGCCGATGGTAGTGTTTTTCACGGTACATCGGTGGGTTTTAACGGCACAACTTCAGGTGAGGTGGTGTTTAATACGTCTATGACTGGTTACCAAGAAATCCTCACCGACCCTTCTTATTGTAAGCAAATTGTTACTTTAACTTATCCCCATATTGGTAATACTGGTACGAATGATGAAGATGTAGAAAGCCGTGCGGTGTATGCTGCGGGTTTGATTATTCGTGATTTGCCTTTATTGCACAGTAATTTTCGCAGCAATGAAAGTTTGCAAGATTATTTGATTCGTCATGAAACTGTGGCGATTGCGGATATTGATACACGCCGTTTAACGCGTATTTTGCGCGATAAAGGCGCGCAGGCAGGGGCGATTTTAACAGGCGCAGATGCAACGGAAGAAAAGGCGCGTGAATTGATTGCGGCTTTTGGTAGCATGGTGGGCAAGGATTTGGCGAAAGAAGTTACTTGTGATGCTGCTTATGAATGGACGGAAGGTGAATGGCAATTAGGTAAGGGTTTTGTAACGCCTTCTGAGCAGCCTTATCATGTGGTGGCGTATGATTTTGGTGTGAAAACCAATATTTTGCGGATGTTGGCAGAGCGTGGTTGTCGTTTGACGGTTGTCCCTGCTCAAACGCCTGCAAGTGAGGTGTTGGCACACAATCCTGATGGGGTGTTTTTGTCGAATGGTCCTGGCGACCCTGAACCTTGTGATTATGCGATTGCTGCGATTCAGGAATTATTAGCCAGTAAAAAGCCGTTATTTGGCATTTGTTTGGGACATCAGTTATTGGGTTTAGCCAGTGGTGCGAAAACCAGTAAGATGCCATTTGGACACCATGGAGCGAATCACCCTGTGCAAGATTTAGATAGCCAACGTGTGATGATTACGAGCCAAAACCATGGTTTCCAAATTGATGAAAACAGTTTGCCTGCTAATGTGCGTGTAACGCATCGTTCATTGTTTGATGGTACGGTGCAAGGTATTGAATTGACTGATCAAGTGGCATTTAGTTTTCAGGGACACCCTGAAGCCAGCCCCGGCCCACATGATGTTGCTTATTTGTTTGATAAGTTTATTGCGAGCCTAAAAGCCAGTAAACGATAAATAGTGTTTCATCATAAAATTTTGAATTTTGATGAAAAGTGAGTAGTTATGCTTATTACGGCATTAGACCATTTGGTTTTAACTGTGGCAGATATTCCGCGTAGCGTGGATTTTTATACGCGGGTATTGGGTATGCAGGAAATCACGTTTGGTGAAGGACGAATTGCTTTATTGTTTGGGCAACAGAAGATTAATTTGCATCAACAAGGGCAGGAGATATTACCTAATGCTAAAAATGCGGCATGTGGAACGGCAGATTTGTGCTTATTAACAGATACACTGTTAGAAACGGTATTGCAAGAATTGCAGCAACAAGGTATTGCACCTATTAGTGGTATTGTGCCAAGAACGGGAGCAGTTGGTAAGATTGAGTCTGTATATTTGCGTGATCCTGACGGTAATTTGTTGGAAATTAGCCGTTATATAGCGTGATGGTTTAATACACGATGTTAGGCATTACGGATTTAACCACTTATGTTATTGGCACGGTGGCAGTGATTTTGCTGCCCGGCCCTAATTCTATGTATTGTTTGACAACGGCTGGGCAGCATGGTGTGAAGGTGGCGTATCGTGCGGTGGCGGGGATTTTGTTGGGCGACAGCTTGTTGATTTTAGCAACGGTGTTGGGCGCAGGCACATTGCTGAAACTTTATCCTGCTTTGTTTCACGGCATTAAGCTATTCGGTGGTTTGTATTTAGCCTATTTGGGGTGGAACTTATTGCGCGGAGCCGTGAAAAAATGGTGTTTTGCCCCTTTCACAACGGCAGAGGATAAGGCATCAACTTTTTCTGCGCCACAGCATATTTTCAAACGCGCTTTATTATTGAGCCTTGCAAATCCCAAAGCGATATTGTTTTTGTTGTCGTTTTTTGTGCAATTTGTTGATCCCACTTATCCACAACCTATGCTGAGTTTTTTGTTGTTGGCAGCCATTTTGCAGGGAGTGAGTTTTTTATACTTAAGCGTTTTGGTGTGGGCAGGGCATGGTTTAACGCAAGCCTTTAGGCGGCATCATAAAACTTCAGCGTTGGCGATGGGAGTAGTGGGTGTGTTGTTTATGGGGTTTGCTGTGCAATTATGGCTGGCAGGTTTGGAATGAGTGGTGCGTGATGTTGCAAGCGGCAGTTGCGTATTATGAACGGTGTTTTGACCAATTACATTGTGCCAAACACCCTATTTTAGGGGAAGCTCCCCATAAGCCTATTTTGTTGCTCGCTTTGATGCAAATGGTAGAAACAGGGACATTAAAAAGTAAACAGATTGGTTTAACGCCTTTATTGCAGCAGACTTTTGAACATGTGTGGTATCAATATGTACGCACTCAACATAAAATGAATCTTGCCCAGCCTTTTTATCATATGCAATATGAGCCGTTTTGGAACATACAGCGCAAGACAACGAGCAATGATGATTTTTATAATAAAAATAAAATGAAGAGCCTATATTCATTACAACAGCAGGTGGATTATGCAACGATTGATGATGAATTATGGGCGTGTTGGCAAGATAAAAACAGCAGGGAAAATTTGGCAGCGTTTTTGATTATGCGGTATTTTAATAAGATATAACCGCAGCCTGAAAACAATGCATCAAGCAAAGGGGCAACAATTTTGAGCATCCATAATCAAATGATGCCTAGTATCATTTGGGGGCATGATTGGGCGGAAACAATGGTGGCTTGAAGTTTTTTATCAATAGATAGATTGGGTTATCCAACCCAACATTTGCAGCAAATAATTAAGCAGTTTATGTTGGTTTTTCAATCCAATCTACACATTATGCACTATAAATTAGGGTAAAAATGGAAAATGAATTATCAAAGAAAAAAGAACATTTAATGTTAGAAATAGCTAATTTGGAATTAGATTCCAAAATTGGGAAAGATAGGCATTTTATTGCAGCAAATAGAAAAAATTTATGTAGAATAGTTCTCGGATTAATATCAGTTATCGGAACAGCGGTAATTGCATCACAAGCATTAAGAGATTTTTTTACCGCCATGAAAATTATTACTGAATATCAAACATTAGTAACATCAATAATTTCATTAATTGTAGGAGTATCTACTGCAATTTTAGGTTTCCTAGGTTTGGAAAAACAGGTTGCACAACACAGATTTGTGGGAAATATGTACATAGAAGTTGCTAGAAAATCAAATAGTTTATTACATGTCTTAGCTACCATTTCGAATGAAGAAGATCTTCAGAAGATTAAAAGAAAATTTAAAAAACTATTAAACCAATATTTAGAAATAAATAAGGAAGGGGAAGGGTGTCCCACATCCAATAAAGATTCAGATAAAGCATTTAAACAAAATGAGAAAGAACGAGCCAAATTAAAAAAAGCTCTAAAAGATAAAAAAGCAAAATTATTAAATATTCATGAATCAGAAAATCAAAACTGATTTAGTCTAATTTTATTTTAAAAGGTAAAGCACCATGCCCAAACGTACCGACCTTAAATCCATTCTTATTATCGGCGCAGGCCCCATTGTCATCGGACAAGCCTGTGAATTTGACTATTCTGGCGCACAAGCCTGTAAAGCCTTGCGTGAAGAAGGCTATAAAGTCATCCTCGTCAATTCCAACCCCGCCACGATTATGACCGATCCCGATATGGCAGATGTTACCTATATCGAGCCAATTATGTGGCAAACGGTTGAAAAGATTATCGCCAAAGAACGCCCCGATGCGGTATTGCCCACCATGGGTGGACAAACCGCGTTGAACTGTGCGTTGGATTTGGCGCGTCATGGCGTGTTAGCCAAATACAATGTGGAATTGATTGGTGCAACGGAAGACGCAATCGATAAAGCTGAAGACCGTGGTCGCTTTAAAGAAGCGATGGAAAAAATTGGCTTATCTTGCCCGAAATCCTTTGTTTGCCACACCATGAATGAAGCCTTGGCAGCACAAGAGCAAGTTGGTTTTCCTACGCTGATTCGCCCATCGTTTACCATGGGTGGTTCAGGCGGCGGCATTGCTTATAACCGCGATGAATTTATGGCAATTTGTGAACGCGGTTTTGATGCGTCGCCCACACATGAATTGTTGATTGAACAATCGGTGTTGGGTTGGAAAGAATATGAAATGGAAGTGGTGCGCGATAAAAACGACAACTGCATCATTATCTGTTCAATTGAAAACTTCGACCCCATGGGCGTGCATACGGGCGACAGCATCACCGTTGCGCCTGCCCAAACGCTAACGGATAAAGAATATCAAATCATGCGTAATGCCAGCTTGGCGGTGTTGCGTGAAATTGGCGTGGACACAGGGGGTTCAAATGTGCAGTTTGCCATTAATCCTGCCAATGGCGAGATGATTGTGATTGAGATGAATCCGCGCGTGAGCCGTTCTTCTGCTTTGGCTTCTAAGGCAACAGGTTTCCCGATTGCCAAAGTGGCGGCGAAATTGGCGGTGGGTTTCACTTTAGATGAATTGCGTAACGATATTACAGGTGGTAGAACACCTGCTTCGTTTGAACCCAGCATTGATTATGTGGTTACCAAAATCCCACGTTTTGCTTTTGAAAAATTCCCTGCTGCCGATGACCGCTTAACCACACAAATGAAATCGGTGGGCGAAGTGATGGCAATGGGGCGCACCATTCAAGAGTCTATGCAAAAAGCCTTGCGTGGATTGGAAACGGGTTTGTGTGGCTTTAATCCACGAACAGATGATAAAACCGTGATTCGCCGTGAATTAGCCAACCCCGGCCCTGAACGTATTTTGTTTGTGGCAGACGCATTCCGCGCAGGCTTTAGCAAAGAAGAAATTCACGAAATTTGTGCCATTGACCCATGGTTCTTAGCGCAAATTGAAGATATTGTGCAAGAAGAACAGGTAATTGCAGCAGGCAATCTACAAGCCTTAGACTTTGCCACCTTGCGCCGTTTAAAACGCAAAGGTTTTGCCGATAAACGTTTGGCTCAATTATTAAATATCAGCGAAACTGAAGTGCGCGAGCATCGCTACGCTTTGAATTTACATCCTGTTTATAAACGTGTGGATACTTGTGCGGCAGAGTTCCAATCTGATACCGCTTATTTGTATTCAACTTATGAAGAAGAATGCGAAGCGCGTCCGAGCGAGCGTAAAAAAGTGATGATTTTGGGTGGGGGACCTAACCGCATCGGTCAAGGGATTGAGTTTGACTATTGCTGTGTGCATGCGGCATTGGCATTGCGCGAATCGGGCTTTGAAACCATTATGGTGAACTGTAATCCCGAAACGGTTTCCACCGATTTTGATATTTCCGACCGCCTCTATTTTGAGCCACTCACTTTAGAAGATGTGTTGGAAATTGTGCGCACTGAAAACCCTTGGGGCGTGATTGTGCATTATGGTGGTCAAACACCTTTGAAATTGGCGAATGCCTTAGTTGCCAATGGGGTTAATATTATCGGCACATCGGCTGATTCGATTGATGCGGCTGAAGACCGTGAACGTTTCCAAAAAGTGTTAAATGATTTAGGCTTACGCCAACCGCCTAACCGCACAGCGCGTAATGAAGAAGAAGCCTTGGTATTGGCAGAAGAAATTGGCTATCCATTGGTGGTGCGTCCGTCTTATGTGTTGGGTGGACGTGCCATGCAAGTGGTACACAGCAAAGAGCAGTTGCAAACTTATATGCGTGAAGCGGTGCAAGTGTCTGAAGACAGCCCTGTGTTGCTTGATTTCTTCTTGAATAATGCGATTGAAGTGGATGTGGATTGTGTGTCGGACGGCAAAGAAGTGGTTATTGGCGGCATCATGCAACACGTTGAACAAGCGGGTATTCACTCGGGCGACTCGGGCTGTTCATTGCCACCGTATTCATTAAGCCCAGACATTCAAGATGAAATTCGCCGTCAAACCAAAGCCATGGCGTATGCTTTAAATGTGGTGGGTTTGATGAATGTGCAATTTGCAGTACAAGATGGCGTGGTGTTTGTGTTGGAAGTGAACCCACGCGCCAGCCGCACAGTGCCATTTGTTTCTAAAGCCACTTCTGTGCCGTTGGCAAAAGTGGGCGCGCGCGCGATGGCAGGTATCAGCTTGAAAGAACAGGGCGTTGAAAAAGAAGTGATTCCTGATTTTTACGCCGTGAAAGAAGCGGTATTCCCATTTATTAAATTCCCTGGTGTGGACACGATTTTAGGCCCTGAAATGCGTTCAACTGGTGAAGTGATGGGTGTGGGCGCAACTTTTGGTGAAGCGTATTTGAAAGCACAATTAGGTGCGGGTGAGCGTATGCCTGCGACGGGTAAAGTGTTTATTGCGGTGCGCGATGAAGATAAGCCTTTGATTGTGAAAACAGCTAAAAACTTCCAATCTTTGGGATATGGTGTTTGTGCAACACGCGGTACAGCCGCTTATTTGGCAGAGCAGGGCATTACGGTGCAAGTGGTGAACAAAGTGTTGGAAGGTCGCCCTCATATTGTTGATGCGATTAAAAACGGTGAAATTGCTTTGGTGGTTAATACCGTAACATCAGATGCACAATCGGTTTCCGATAGTCATTCGATTCGCCGCAGCGCATTGACGCAACGTGTGCCTCAATACACCACCGTAGCAGGTGGCGAAGCCATGAGTGAAGGGGTAAAAAGCATGAATGCTTTAGGCGTGTATAGCGTGCAAGAATTACACGGACGCTTGAAAACTGCGAAATAGTCGTAAACACATCAACAGCCTGAAATGTTGGTTTCAGGCTGTTTTTTATTAACATTTAAGTCAAGCGAAACCATGTTTTGCTTGATGATTATTTTTGCAGAAACATACGGTTGTAATACACCAATATAAAGGACAACACATGAAAATCGTTATCGCACCTGATTCATTTAAAGAAAGTCTCAATGCGTTTGAAGTGGCGAATGCTATTGAGAAAGGTTTTAAACACATTTTCCCTGATGCTACTTACGTTAAAGTGCCGATGGCAGATGGTGGTGAAGGCATGGTGCAGGCGCTGATTGATGCCACTCAAGGTAAGTTGATGGAGATGGAAGTAACCGCTCCTTTGGGTAA
>JBHADP010000032.1:0-15418 GCA_041855125.1 Neisseria sp.
GTATTGTTTGGTTTCTTATCGGTATTGTCGGCATGATAGCGGGTGTTTTTGTTAGCTATACTGACCGTAAAAGAAGGATAGAACTGACACGTCAACTTATGCAGCAGCAACAAGGAAATACAAAGCGGCAGCAGGAGCAAGCGTGGCAAGAGCAGGCAAGATGGCAGCAGGAGCAAGCGCGACAAGAACAGGCAAGATGGCAGCAAGAACAAGCGCGACAGGAGCAGGCAAGATGGCAGCAAGAGCAAGCGCGACAAGAGCAGGCAAGATGGCAGCAAGAACAAGCGCGACAAGAACAGGCAAGATGGCAGCAGGAGCAAGCGCGACAAGAGCAGGCAAAACGGCAGCAGGAGCAAGCGCGACAGGAGCAGGCAAAACGGCAGCAAGAACAAGCGCGACAAGAACAGGCAAGACAGCAACAGGAAAACAGCCAATTAGCAGAATCTGCGAAAATATTGGGGGTTTCTGTGCATGCCACCATAGATGAAATCAATCGTGCTTATCGTTTGAAAATGAAAGAGTTTCATCCTGATAGAAATGTGAATGTTACCGATGCCGTGCGTGAGATGATTCATCAAGAAGCCATCAAAATCAATGCGGCAAGGGATTATTTGTTAAAACAAAAATCATAATATGGAATGTGATGATGAGTGATATAAGCGAGCCGATGCGTTTATCTAAACGAATGGCAGAATTGGGTTTATGTTCACGCCGTGAAGCGGATAGTTATATTGAACAAGGCTGGGTGAGTGTGAATGGGGTGAAGGCAGTGTTGGGGCAAAAGGTGTTGCCCACCGACCGCATTGATTTGCACAAGCAAGCGCATGAATCACAAGCGCAACGTGTAACCATTTTGTTGCATAAACCTGTGGGTTATGTGAGTGGACAGCCTGAAAAAGACTATCAGGCTGCGATTGATTTGATTACACCTGAAAATCATTGGCAAGGCGACAGCAGTCGGATTGTGTATCAAGAACGGCATAAAAAGGGTTTGGCACCTGCGGGGCGTTTGGATATTGATTCGGTGGGCTTGTTGGTGCTGACGCAAGATGGACGCATTGCCAAGCAGTTGATTGGCGACAATAGTGGCACGGAAAAAGAGTATTTGGTGCGTGTGCGCGGTACGTTGTCGGAAGAAGGGCTGCGTTTGTTGAATCATGGTTTGAGTTTAGATGGCGAAAAGCTGCGCCCTGCGCAGGTGTCTTGGCAAAATGAAGACCAACTGCGCTTTGTGTTGAAGCAAGGTAAGAAGCGGCAAATCCGCCGTATGTGTGAATTGGTGGGCTTGCGTGTGGTGGGCTTGAAGCGGATTCGGATGGGCAAGGTGAAGTTAGGTGCGTTGCCTGTGGGGAAATGGCGGTATTTGGCAAAAGGCGAGTGGTTTTGATGTTTATCCCTGAAACTGGGTTTCAGGGATTTTTTATGTGCGTGGGGTGAGTAGGTTGGCGCCATCGTGTGGGTGTAAACGGGTAAAGACCCAGCTTGAGCAAAAGGTGATGCTGCCGATGATGAGAAAGGTTTGGCGAAAGGCAAGGTGGAGCGATTCGCTGTGGTTGGGTAAATGGCTAAAGTAGTTGAGGAGTAATGCGCCCAATGCAATGCCAAAACTGATGGCAAGTTGTTGGTTTACTGCCATTAAGCTGTTGCCGCTGCCTGCTTGGTAGGGACGTAAATCGGCTAGTGTGAGGGTGTTCATGGCGGAATATTGTAAGGAATTGCACATGCCCAAACAGAAGAGAAAGGGTATCAGCAGCCATAAGGGAGTGGCTGCATCGGGCAAGGCAAGCAGCATAATCATGCAACCGATAACACGGGTATTCCATAATAAGATGTTGCGGTAGCCAAAACGATGAATAATGGGTTTGATAAGGGGCTTGGTGAGCAAGGCGGCAAGGGCGATGGGAGCCAGTGTCCAACCTGCAATATCGGCACGCCGACCAAATGCAACTTGCAGCAATAAGGGCAGTAAAAAGGGGACAGCAGCCATGCCTAAGCGACTGCATAAATTGCCAATGATGCCAAGACGAAAAGTGCGTACCCATAAGAGTTTGGGTGAATATAGGGCTTGTTCGCCCAAGCGTTTGGCGTGTTGGATATACAGCCATAACGCAACGATGCCCAGTAGGCAGCAAAACGCGGCAAACAGTTGGGCATTGGGGTGGGTGAGCAGCTCAACCGATAAACTTAAGCCCACTGCTGCCAAGCCAAAAAACAGAAAGCCCAGAATGTCAAAATAAGGCGTTTGTTGGTGGGGAGCGTAGAAATTGGGCATGACTTTGTGGCTCATCCATAAGCCCAGTAAACCAATGGGCAGGTTGATTAAGAAAATCCAATGCCAACTGGCATATTCCACTAAATAACCACCTACCAAAGGTCCTAAAATGGGGCCTAATAGGGCAGGCATGATGATGTAGTTCATGACGGTGAGCAGTTGTGATTTTTCATAAGCGCGTAACACCACTAAGCGCGGCACGGGCATTAACATGGCACCGCCCATGCCTTGTATCACACGCGCAATGACCAATAAAGGCAGATTAGGCGATACGGCGCATAAGAGTGAACCTAAGATAAACAATGCCATTGCCGCCATAAAGACGGTTTTGCTGCCATAACGGTCGGATAAGTAACCGCTTAATGGCATTAATAAGGCGAGTGTGAGCGCATAGGCAATCACGGCAGATTGCATATTGAGGGGGGACTCGTGTAAATCGGCTGCCATTTGCGGTAGGGCGGTGTTGAGAATGGTGGCATCGAGCATTTGCATAAAAATGGAAATTGCCAGCAAGGTGGGCAGCCAACGTGAGGGCGGTGGAGTTGTCATAGCGCAAAAGGTGGGCAGGTTTGGGTTGATTTTTGGAGGGTGCTGCGTTAGTGTGGGCAATGCGTGTGGGCTTTGCCCATAAGGTTGCGTGTTGAAACATTATCACAGAATGGAGGCAATATGAAACGTTTGATGGGATGGACATTAACGGCGATGTTGTTGGCAGCGTGTGGTCATCATCATGAAAGTCAGGCTTTGAAGGCGCAATTAGCGGAAATGCAAACGGCTGTGCAGTTGTCGGCAGAAAACACGCAACGCTATCAAAATACTTATTCGGATATGTATTTTGAATTGAACAGTTTAACGGTGGCAAATTTTGAGCAACGGGTGGCAGCAGGCGAAACGGTGTATGTGTATATTGGTCGTCCGAGCTGTGGGGATTGTAATGCGTTTGAGCCAGTGTTGAAGCGGTATATCGCGCAACAGGGTTTGCACAATAAGATTTGGTTTGTGAATGTGCATCGTTTGCATCAGGATAAAACGGCTTGGGCGGCATTTAAGCAACGTTATGGGATTTCAGGCACGCCTGTGTTGGCAAAATACAGTGGGGGTAAATTGCAGAATAAGTGGGATTTTGAAGACAAAGGCGGTTTGAAAGAAGCTGATTTGCAAGAGTGGTTGCGTTTGAATCGGTTGTGAATCAGAAAGCGGTCTGTTGATAACAGACCGCTTTTATTTGGGCACTAAGGTTGTTTATTGGGATTGAGCCATTGCCATTGTTCTTTGAGGGCTTGGGTGAGGGCTTGTTGTTTTTCTTCGGGGGTGTTTAAGCCTTGTGTGAGGCTGGAATAATCCACGGTAACGGAGGGGTTGTGGATAGGCCCGCGTATGTTAATGGGAATGGGTGTGCCTTGTCCGTTGGCAGGGCGCACGGAGAGGTTTTCGTTGAGGGTGAGGGTGTTTAAATCGGTTGCGCCCGTGCTGGTGAGATAGAGTTTATCGGAAACCAATTCGGCGTTTTTATGGCGACCAATGCCGTTTTCAAAGCGGCTCACCACGGTGAAGCGTGTGAATGGGGTGATGGATTCGCTGTTGCTGCGATTTAGGTTGCCACGCGGCAAGCCTTGTAGGGCGTTGTAGAGGTCTAAACCCATCCATGCGCCTTGGTTGAGGTCGAGTTGTAAATCGCCATTGAGGGATTGAATCAGTTGGCTGTGGTTGCTGCCTTGTGCGGTAATGTCCACAACGGCATCGCCGCGCCCGCTAATGTTGCCATAACGCAGTAAGTCTTGCATAAGGGGGCGAACTTGGATGTCGCGGGCAAATTGTTGCAGATGGTAGCTGGGCGGTTGGGTATTTGCCATGCTGATGCCGCCTTCGGTGTAGCCGCTATAGAGTTTGGCGGTGAAGTCGGGCAAGACGATGCGGTGTTTGTCTGCCATTAAACGGGTGGATAGGTCGTTGATTTCTAAATTGGGCAGTTGGAAGGTTTTGATGGCAATATCGGCTTCGATTTCAGGGGCGTAAGGGGTTTGTAGAAAAGCGGGATACGATAAGCCTTCATCTTTAGATAAGGCATCGATGTAGTGGGCGAGATTCAGTTGTGCCAGTTGTAAGTTGGCTTTGATTTGGGCAGCGCGTTTGGGGGTGGCAATGGTGTAGTTGGCTTGGAAGGTGGCGGCTTGGTTGTCGAATAAGCCGTGTAAGTCGGTTTGCCAGTTGCCATTGGGTTGGCGTTGGAAGTTGCCATTGAGTTCGCTGATAAAACGGGGGCGTGGACTGCCTGTAAGCTGTTCTAAACGGGTGGTGAGGGTAAGGTTGTTGAGTTGCCAGTTTTGTTGGGCGTTTCTTTCTACTGCGCTGCTTAGGGTGATGCCCATTTGTTGTCCATTGGCTTGGCGGCTACCATTGAAGGTGAGTTTATCAATGTGGGTGCCTGTGGGCTGATGGTTGAGTTTGTTGATGTTTAAAACGCCATTCCAATCGGCTTGTTGGTAAGCGGCGGTGAGAACGGCATTGAGTTCGGCAAGACTCCATTGCCCATGTCGCCATTCTGCATGGCTGGCATTGGCTTGTAAATGGGCTTGTTGGTTGGGGCTGTCGGCGGTAAGTGTGAGTTTTTTGAGTTGAATTTGATGAGGCTCTGGCTGCCAAGTGAGTTGGCTGTCGATGCTGAAGTTAAAGGGGTGTTGTTGAAAATGGCTGCTGCCTGTGAAGTGAAAATCATGGGTGTGCCATTGATTTGGTTTGGGCTCAAAATTGCCTGAAGCCTGCCAATGAAAATCGGGCAAGAGGGGGGAGGTGAGGGTGCCGCTCGCGGTTAAGCTGGGTTGGTGGCTGGCATCGCGTATATTCAAATTCAATTCTTGCATGCGGTAGAGCTGCTTGGATACATCAAATTGAATTTCGCCATTTTCAATAATCAGGCGATTGATATCAGGACGATGGCTCGAGGCTTGCAATAAATCTGCCAAGCTCCAGTTGCCGTTTTCTTGGCGGCTTAAGTGGATTTCAGGACGAATAAACACCCATTTTTCAATTTCAGGTGTTCCCAATAGGCTCGACCAAGCCAAGCCCAGTTTCATTTCGTCTATATGAATCGCAGCCGTTTCACTATTGGGCTTGCTGATGACCACTTGGCTTAAAGTAACGGTGGGGCGTGGGAACAGGGTGCGTTTGATGTGTTTATCAAAACGAATGGTGCGCCCTGTGTTACTCACGGCATCTTGCGCGGCTTGATGCAGTTTTTCAGGGCTGAATAGTTGTGATAATAAGCTAAGAGAACCAAAGGTTAGCAAGAGCAACAACAGTATGCTAAATACGATTGTTTTAAGCCAAAATTTTCCCGAATGTGAAAAGTGCGTCATATTACTCAAAAAAGCCATTCAATTTAGGCTGTAATTATAGAGTTTGCTTAAGCATTCGGCAGCAGATTTGACTTGTTTTTACAGCCAATTAGCTGTAATCGAGCGTAATCAGGCGGTAAGAAAGCTATAATAGGGAAATGATGATTAAAAGATGGGAGAAACCATGATTATTGTGATGCAACAGCAAGCCAGTGAAGAATCGGTTGCCAATGTGGTGGCATTTATTCGTGCTAAGGGTTTGCATGAACACGTTTCGCGCGGTGAAGAGCGCACCATTATTGGCGCGGTCGGCGATGAGCGCGTGTTTCACCCTCATGAATTGGAAACGTTACCACAAGTGGAGCGTGCGATTCGTGTGTTACACGATTGGCGCATTATCAGCCGTGAAACGCAAGCGGAAGACAGCAAAATTGTGGTACGTGGCGTGGTGTTTGGTGGCGATAAAGTGTTGAACATTACCGCCAATATGGAGCAAACCGCGCAAGCCGATGCCTTATATTTTGACCCCTTTTTTATTTCCAACAATCCTTATGCCGACACCACGCGCGTCAATGAAAAAGAACAAATTCGCACCATGCAGCAGGTGTTACAACGCAGTCATGCAATGGGTAAACCTGCGTTGGTGCGGGTGAGAGATGTGCGCCAAATTCAGCCTGCTTTGGCAGCGCAAGCCGATGTGCTGTTTTTGGGGGGAGAATTAATGGCAAACCGCAGTTTGCAAGATGAAGTAGGGCGGCTCAACACGCCAGTGGTGTTGTGCAAAGATAAGCATCATTTATTTAATGAATGGTTGGTGGCAGCAGAACACATTGCCTTAAAAGGCAACCATCAAATTATTTTGGGCGAATCGGGTACATTAAGTTTTGAGCCAGACCATCAATATCGTTTAGATGTTGATGCCATTGTGCGGGTGCGCCAATTAAGCCATTTACCCGTATTAGCCAACATCATTCGCTTGTGGCACAACGATATGCCACAACCCATTTTGCACCGTTTGGCGGTGGCAGCAGGTGCCAATGCGGTGGTGCATAGCTTATCTTAGTTTTGTTATGATATAACACTTTGTTTTAAAAAAATAATTTGACTTTATAGAGGTTCTATTCTATAAACGATAGCACAGTGCAGACGTATTTTGTTAATCCCCAAACCCTTGAGAAAGGATGTTGAACATGAAAGCAATGGTCTATCACGGTGCAGGCGATATTCGCTTTGAAGACAAACCCAAACCGCAAATTATTGACCCCACCGATGCAGTGGTGAAAATTGTGAAAACCACAATTTGTGGTACCGATTTGGGCATCTGGAAAGGCAAAAACCCAGAAATTGCTGATGGTCGTATTTTGGGACATGAAGGCATTGGTGTGGTTGAAGAAGTGGGTTCGGCTGTTAAAAACATCAAAGTGGGTGATAAAGTTATCATTTCTTGCGTGAGCAAATGCTGTACTTGTGATAACTGTAAAGTGCAGTTGTATTCACATTGTCGCAATGGTGGTTGGATTTTGGGCTATATGATTGATGGCACACAAGCAGAATATGTGCGTACACCTTATGCCGATAACAGCTTGATTCCTTTGCCTGATAGTGTAAACGAAGAAGTGGCGTTGTTGTTAAGCGATGCTTTGCCCACCGCGCATGAAATTGGTGTGCAATATGGCGATGTGAAACCGGGTGATACGGTGTTTATTGCAGGCGCAGGTCCTGTGGGTATGTCGGCATTATTAACCGCGCAGCTATATAGCCCATCTGTGCTGATTATGTGCGATATGGATGAAAACCGTTTGGCAATGGCGAAAGAATTGGGCGCAACTCATGTTGTGAATCCTGCTTCGGGCGATGTGGCGCAACAAGTGTTTGATATTGTAGGCGCAGACGGTGTCGATGTGGCGATTGAAGCGGTGGGTATTCCTGCCACTTGGAATATGTGCCAAGACATTGTGAAAGCGGGTGGCAATGTGGCAGTGGTGGGGGTACATGGTGTGCCAGTTGATTTCAAACTGGAAAAACTGTGGATTAAAAACTTAACCATCACCACAGGTTTGGTGAATGCCAATACCACCGAAATGTTGATGAAAGCGATTTCAACCAGTTCAGTGGATTACACCAAAATGTTGACGCATCATTTTAAATTCAGTGAATTGGAACAGGCTTATGATGTGTTTAAACATGCGGCTGAAAATGGGGCGATGAAAGTCGTTTTATCGGCAGATGAATAAACGTTAGCACAAAGCAAAAATCGGATAATCATTAAGGTTATCCGATTTTTGTTATTTAACCATACACCAGTTCTTTCACTTTGCCTCTAAACACCCAATAAGCAAAAGCGGTATAGGCGAGGATTAAGGGAACGGTGATGGCAATACCTATCAAAGTAACCACCATGGTGGGCGTGCTGGCGGCGGCTTGTGTTACGGTGAGCGTGTCCATGACCACATAGGGGAACAAGCTGATACCCAAGCCCAACGCACTGCCGATTAAGGCAATCACGGTACAGATAAAAGGCTGCCATGAACGTTGTTGTTTGATGTGTTCGCTGATAAGCAGTTTTTTAGCGCGATACAACGATAAACCAGTTAGTAACGGAATGGGCATCAGCCAAAATAAATTGGGCAAACTAAACCAACGGTGTAACACATTTTGGCTCACATAAGGCGATGCCAGCGACACCAACAGCAAACACGCTATCACAGGATACCATGCTTGATTGGCCCAATGCCGTGCTTTTTCTTGTAATGCGCCTTCGGTTTTGGGTAGCAGCCATGTTGCGCCTAATAGCACATACACCGCAGGCACAGACAGCATAATGCCAAATGAGAACAAATAAGCGATGGCATCTTGATGAAACCCCGTTACATAACGCCCCAGCATCCACCCTTGTGTTAATGCCATGATGGCAGAGCAAAGCAGGAAGGCTTTGTTCCAAAAAGGCTGATGTTGGGGGCGGGCTTTCACACGAAAATCAAATGCCACCCCTCGCACCATAATTGCCAACAGCATAAATGTAACAGGCAAATACAACGCGCCCAAAATCAACGAGTGTGCGGCAGGGAAAATGATAAACAACACGCCCACCACCAACACCAGCCATGTTTCATTAGCATCCCAAAACGGGCCAATAGAAGCCACCATGTTGTTTTGTTCTTCAGATGTGGCGCGTGGCATCAGCATACCCACGCCCAAATCAAAGCCGTCTAAAATGGCATACATGGTTACAGCAAAGCCAAGCAGAATTAAAAAAACAAACGATAAAATTGTGTGCCAGTCCATAATTAAGCGTCCTCAATGGGGTGGATTAGTGGGATTCAACGTGTTCAGCCATATGCTTGAGTACCGTTACATACGCGCCCAGCAACACCATGGTAAACACGCTGTATAAGGTAAACGACAGCATAATATGACCCGATGGCACAACGCGCGTTACCGCGTCTTCGGTGCGTAATAAGCCATACACCAAATAAGGCTGACGACCAATTTCCGTTACATACCACCCTGCTAATGTTGCTACCCAGCCTGAAAAAGTCATGCCTGCAAAGCCCCACAACAAGTATTTAGGCAACTGTGTGGCTTGATATTGCTTTTTACGATAACACCAAGCCCCATACCAACTGATGAGCAACATCAATACACCCACGCCCACCATCACGCGAAAACTCCAAAACATCGCAAACACAGGCGGTTTATCCGCAAATTCATTTAAACCTTTAATTTCACCTTCGGCTTGGTGGGTCAAAATCAACGATGCACCTTTGGGAATGCCAATGGCAAAATCATTGCGTTGTTCTTGTTCATTGGGCAGGGCAAAGAGCAATAAAGGTGCGCCTTTTTCAGTATGCCAAACCCCTTCCATTGCTGCGATTTTGGCAGGCTGGTGTTCTAAGGTATTCAAGCCATGAAAGTCGCCTGCTAAAATTTGGAGTGGAATGATGATGGCTGCCAACGTCAGCCCTGTTTTAAACAGCTTATTGGTAGCGGGAACGGCTTTGTTTTTCAACACCTGCCACGCTGCTAAACCGCACACCAAAAACGCGGCGGTTAAGCAAGAAGCCAAAATCATATGCGCCAAACGATAAGGAAACGAAGGATTGAACACAACTTCAAACCAACTGGCGACATGAATCACCCCATTGGCATCTATTGAATAACCTGTTGGCGTTTGCATCCACGAATTGAGCGACAAAATCCAAAATGCCGATAGCGTTGTGCCTGCCGCCACAATGATGGCAGCCAACACATGCACACGCGGTTTAACCCTCTCCCGTCCAAACAGCATAATGCCCAAAAAACCTGCTTCCAAGAAAAACGCTGTCAAAACCTCATAGCCTAATAACGGCCCTGCGATATTGCCTGCTTTTTCCATAAAACCCGGCCAGTTTGTGCCAAACTGAAAACTCATGGTTACACCGCTCACCACACCCATCGCAAACGATAAAGCAAACACTTTGGTCGTAAACTGATAGGCTTGCAGCCAGCCTATGTCTTGCGTGCGGTTATAGCGCAAGCGGAAAAATACCACTATCCAAGCCAAAGCAATATTGATAGTAGGAAACAAAATATGAAAGCTCACATTGAGTGCAAACTGTATGCGACTGAGCAGCAATGGATCATCAAACATAACTCTACCCTACGAATAATTTTGTATTAATACATAATAAAAATTGTATTAATGTGATTTTGGACGAATCCACACCATCAGTCAAGCCTAAAAAACGGTCTTCACCATCATCGTAGTGTTTTTTTATACGCTTTGAACGTGCTTACCGCGTTGGCTTCTTGCGCCATTAGCCTCACTATTGGCTCAACTGTACCCAAACACCCCTCACGCTGACGGTGCAACCAGTAAACCCATTGGGTATCAATAAATTTTTTCTTGCCTACTTTATTCTTCTGCCAATTAATGTTAATGTTGCAGGGCGTGCTACACAGCACTACATGAGAAAAAATACAGAAATATGGAGAATCATTCATTATGGCTTACACTTATATCCGTGCTGCCGATTTACAAATCGACCATCACCTCTATCAATTTATCACCGATGAAGTCCTTGCCCATCATCCTGCGGTAAGCGCAGAAGCGTTTTGGCAAGGCTTTTCTGATTTGGTGCATCAATACGCTCCCCGCAACCGCGCGTTATTAGCCAAACGCGATGAATTTCAAGCCAAACTCGATGCGTGGCATCAAGCCAATGCAGGCGTAGTAAAAGATGAAGCCGCTTATGAAGCCATGTTGCGCGAATGGGGCTATTTGGTAAACGAGCCTGCTGATTTTCGCATTGGCACACAAAACGTTGACCGCGAAGTAGCAGAGCAAGCAGGTCCACAATTAGTGGTACCGATTAACAATGCCCGCTATGCCTTAAATGCTGCCAACGCCCGTTGGGGCAGTTTATACGATGCCTTATATGGTACCGATGCGATTGAGCAAACAGGCGAATTGGCACCTGTAGGCGCGTATAACCCCAAACGCGGTGATGCCGTGATTGCATTTGCGCGTCAAGTGTTGGATACCAGCATTCCATTAACCCAAGGCAGCCATCAAGATGTGCTGGCGTATCAAGTGGTAGATGGTTTATTAAAAGCCAAATTACAAGATGGCAGCGAAGTGGGTTTGCAGCAGCCTGAATTATTTAAAGGTTATAACGGCAAGCCCAGCACACCTGAATCATTGTTGTTTCTACACAATGGCTTGCATATTGATATTCTGATTGATAAAAACAGCCCGATTGGCGCACAAGACCCCGCAGGCATTAAAGACATCATTATGGAAGCGGCGTTATCCACCATTATGGACTGCGAAGACTCAGTAGCCGCAGTAGATGGCAAAGACAAAGCCTTGGTGTATCACAACTGGCTGGGTTTGATGAATGGCACCTTAGAAGAAGTGGTGGAAAAAGGCGGTAAAACCTTTACCCGTAAACTCAATCCCGACCGCAGCTATACCGCACCTGATGGTTCCACCTTTAAACTACCGGGGCGTTCATTATTGTTTATCCGCAATGTGGGACATTTAATGACCACGCCTGCCATATTGGATAAAGAGGGCAATGAAATTCCCGAAGGTATCTTAGATGGGGTGATGACCGCATTGATTGCGCCTTTTGATTTAAACCGCAGCGAGAATAAAAACAGCCGTACAGGTTCAGTTTATATCGTGAAACCGAAAATGCACGGTCCTGAAGAAGTGGCGTTTGCCAATGAATTATTTGGCGCATTTGAGAAACTGACCAAATTGCCTGCCTATACACTGAAAATGGGGGTGATGGATGAAGAACGCCGCACTTCGGCAAACCTCAAAGCCTGTATTGCGGCTGCGCCTGAACGTGTGGTGTTTATTAACACAGGTTTCTTAGACCGCACAGGCGATGAAATCCACACTTCTATGCACGCAGGTGCGATGGTGCGTAAAGGCGAGATGAAGTCCAGCGCATGGATTCAAGCCTATGAATTGGGTAATGTTCAAACAGGCTTAGAATGCGGCTTGGTGGGCAAAGCACAAATTGGTAAAGGGATGTGGGCAATGCCTGATTTGATGGCGGATATGTTAAAACAAAAAATCGGTCATCCTCAATCAGGCGCAACCACCGCATGGGTACCTTCGCCCACTGCTGCCACGTTACACGCCTTGCATTACCATCAAGTGAATGTGTTTGATGTGCAAAAAGACTTGTTGGCACAAGATAAACACGATTATTTGCGCGGCTTGCTGACCATTCCTTTGGCGGAAAACACCAACTGGAGTGAGGAAGAAAAACAGCAAGAGTTGGATAATAACTGTCAAGGCATCTTGGGCTATGTGGTGCGTTGGGTGGAACAAGGCGTGGGCTGCTCAAAAGTACCCGATATTCACAATGTGGGCTTAATGGAAGACCGCGCAACATTGCGTATTTCCAGCCAACATATTGCTAACTGGTTGCTGCATGGTGTGGTGAGTGCAGAGCAAGTACGCGCCACATTAGAACGGATGGCAGCCGTGGTGGATAAGCAAAACGAAGGCGATGCCGCTTATACACCTATGGTTGGTCGCTTTGATACCTCGCCTGCATTTTTGGCGGCGTGTGATTTGATTTTCAAAGGTACGACTCAACCGAGCGGTTATACTGAGCCTTTATTGCACCATTGGCGCCGAGTGGCTAAAGGGGCATAATTGTTTGTTTAAACTGAAGGCGGGGTGGATACCCGCCTTTTGATTATGCTAAGGCTTGGCGTTGTAATGCGCTTAATTCGGCAATGCCTTTGGCGGCTAATTGCATCAGCGTATTCAGTTCATCAAAACTAAACGGTGCGCCTTCAGCCGTGCCTTGAATTTCAATGATTTTGCCAGAACCGGTCATCACCATATTCACATCGCTGTCGCAGCCAGAATCTTCAGGATAATCTAAGTCTAAAAGCGGTACACCGCCCACCACGCCCACCGATACGGCTGCAACGCTGTCCATTAAAGGGTTATCAGATAAGATGCCTTGTTGCAACAGTTTTTGAATGGCTAAAGATAAGGCAACAAATGCGCCTGTGATGCTGGCGGTGCGTGTGCCACCATCGGCTTGAATCACATCGCAATCAATTAAAATTTGGCGTTCGCCCAATTTTTCCATATCAACGACTGCGCGTAGGGAGCGACCAATTAAGCGTTGGATTTCTTGCGTGCGTCCTGATTGTTTGCCTGCGGTGGCTTCACGGCGCATACGCGAAGCGGTGGAAGCGGGCAGCATGCCGTATTCAGCCGTTACCCAGCCTTGTCCTTTGCCTCGCAAAAAAGGGGGCACGTTTTCATCGATGGTTGCAGTACAAATCACTTTGGTATGGCCACATTCAATTAAAACTGAGCCATCGGTGTGCGGTAAAAAATGTGGCGTGAGTTTGATGGAGCGTAAGGCATCGGCAGCACGGTGGGTGCGAGTGGGAGCAGTCATGATATTCTCTTTCAAAATCTGAAACAGTTGATTATATCATGAGCAGATGTGGTATATTTTGCCTGATATTGTGTAACTTTATGGAGTAAGAACAAGATGACCATTCACAGCATGACTGGTTTTGCCAATGCGGCAGGCGAATGTGGCAGCAAACGCATTAATTTAGAAATTCGCTCGGTAAACCATCGTTATTTAGATGTGCAATTTAAAATGCCTGATGATTTGCGCTATTTAGAAAGCACCATGCGCGAAACTGTGGCAAAACAAGTGGCGCGCGGTAAAGTGGAATGTCGTATTCAAGTGCAGCCTTTAGAAACAGGCAGCACAACGCTGACGATTAATCAGGATTTGGTTAATGAATTGGCTGAATTAAATCGCAAATGGCGTAAAAAGCATGATGGGTTAGGCAAACTAACGGTGGCGGATATTTTAAAATTTCAAGGCGTGTTAATCAGCCAAAATGAAGGCGAAGAACAATTCGCGCAAACGGTGCAAACCTTATTGGAAACCGCGTTAAACGATTTTATTGCCGCGCGTAAACGGGAAGGTAAAAAACTGCAAGAGCATATTTTAGAGCGTTTGCAAGCGATGGAAGGCATCGTGGAAGCCTTGAGCGAATTGTTTCCTCATTTATTACAAGCCTATTTAGAAAAAGTGCGTGCGCGTTTGGCAGAGGCGGTAGAAAATATTGATGAAGACCGTTTGAAACAAGAATTTGCATTGTATATGCAAAAAGCCGATGTGGATGAAGAATTTAGCCGTTTACGCAGCCATATTGGCGAAGTGCGCCGCATTGTGAGCGAACAAAAAGGCAGCGTAGGTAAGCGTTTAGACTTTTTAATGCAGGAATTAAACCGCGAAGCCAATACGTTAGGCAGCAAGGCGATTGCAGCAGAATGTACGCAGGCTTCGGTGGAATTAAAGGTATTGATTGAACAGATGCGCGAGCAAGTTCAAAATATTGAATAAACAAAAGGGGTTGAATTAAGGTTCAGCCCCTTAGTTTTGATGGATTTAGATAAACCAACGCAGCAAGCTCAAACCCAATATATCAAACAAACCATGTGCCAAAATAAATGGCAATAGCATATTGGTTTTACGGCGAAACAACAAAAAGACCACGCCCAAAGTGGTAATGGTAAAGGCGCTGGCTAAACCTTGATAAGTGTGAAAAGCAAAACGCACGATTAAACTCAAACCTATCATGTGTGGCAAAATTTTGGGGTGTACGACAAAGATGAGCCCCATAAAGAAAATTTCTTCATAAAAGCCATTGAGTAGGGACACCAAAATGAATAGGGGGGTGTAGTGGCTGGCATCGGATACGACAGGCGTTTCAGGAAAATGATGGGGAAAGAAGAAATAATGCAGATATTGGTAAACATCTGCCGTTAGCCCCGCACAGACAACCAATAATAATGTAAGAGGCAAAGTATGACGATTAAATTGCAGGTTTAAAGCCCGAAAATCAAATGAACGGAGAAGCAAATAAATGCCTGCCACGCCCAACGACCCTAATTCCATAATTAAGGTGTGATGATTGGCAAGTTCGTTAAACGATAACGGTGTGTGGGCAATATTGCCCATGTGTGTAACATCCCAATACATCATCCAAGAAGAATAAATCGGAATCGCAAACAAAATCAGGCTTAAGATAACCATATCGAAACAAGAGAGCGAAGATGTGGTGCGTGGAGACATAGTATTCAATAGAAAAAAAGCAAGATAAGACTAAGACGTAAATACCACAGGTTTTCTTACATCAAGATGAAAACACGTTATAACTAAACTGCCTAAACAAACAACCAACAATTCTTTCCCTTTCCTGTGTGCAAGCCGTAAAGTTTTGGGCTAAAACGAATGATATAGGAAACCACATGACGCTA
>JBHADP010000033.1:0-7814 GCA_041855125.1 Neisseria sp.
ATGTTTAAGATTACTTGTAATAGATTTTTGCCATACAAATCTTGTTATTTTTATAGTGAGAAAGGCTTTGTTTCTTAGGGAACAAAGCCTTTGTGCTAGATGGGGTTAAATCACGGCTAAGGGATAAGAGCCAATGACTTTGACAAAAACATTGCGTTCGGCAAATTGTTGTAGGACTTGCTGTAGACTGGCTTGGTTTTGATGTCCTTCGATGTCGATAAAGAAGACATATTCCCATAAGCCTGTTTTGCTGGGACGACTTTCAAATTTGGTCATGGAAATGCCTGCTTCAGCAAACGGGGTAAGCAATGCGCCTGCTGCACCTGCGCGATTGGGAGTAGAGAAGACTAGGGAAGTTTTGTCTTGACCACTGGGAATGGTGTCTTGATAACCTAATACAAGGAAGCGTGTGGTGTTATTGGGTTCGTCTTCGATGTTGCGGGCTAAATTGACTAAGCCATAGATTTCGCATGCGGTTTGGCTGGCAATGGCAAGTGCGCTGCTGTCTTCTTGCGCTAGGCGAGCAGCTTCGCCATTGCTGGAAACAGGTATGCGTTCAACGGTGTCGGAGAGGTTTTTGCTGAGCCATGCACGGCATTGGGCTAAGGCTTGTGAGTGGGCATAAACCACGCGCACGCCTTCTAAGCCTTCTGTTTGGCGTAGGAGATTGTGATGTATGCGTAAAACGACTTCGCCACAGGCTTTGAGCGGTGAGGAAACCAGTAGGTCTAAGGTGCGACCAACGGAGCCTTCGGTTGAGTTTTCAACAGGGGCGACGGCATAGTCGGCTTGACGTGCTTCAACTAAGCGGAAGCAGTCATCGACGGTGGCACAGCTTACGGTGTTGGCAGCATGACCAAAGTGTTTGATGGCAGCTTGTTGGGTAAAGGTGCCTGCGGGTCCTAAATAGGCGATGGTGAGTGGGCGTTCTACGGCTAGGCATTCGCTCATGATTTCGCGAAATAGGCGTGCTACGGCTTCATCGGGCAGGGGACCTTGATTGAGTTCTTTGATACGGCGTAAGACTTGGGCTTCGCGTTCGGGGCGATAAACGACACCTGTGCCTTTGAGTTCGCCAATGGCGCGGGCATGGGTGGCGCGTTGGTTGAGCAGTTGAAGGATGGTGGCGTCAATTTCGTCAATGGCGTTACGATGGGGAAGAAGGAGTTCATCGGTAGTCATGGTTGTCCTTTGTAGCTTGGGAAATGAATGGGGCGTATTTTAGCGTATTTCGTTTAATTTGCCTGTTTTTGCTGCCAAACGTTGCGGGAAAATAGGATTAATAGGGTAATACCGCTTAATGTGGCAGCGAGCATGAGGCTGGGCATGATGAATGAGGTGCCATTGTGTAGTAAGGTGGCAAGCCAACCCATCAATGCGCCGATTAAGGAGGTGCTTGCCATCAGTAGGGCATTGGCGCTGCCACCTTCTGCACGGAAATAGTGCATAAAACAGGCTTGGGTGTTGGCGGTAATTAGGCCTTGTGTGCCTACGGATAGCATGGCACAGGTTACTAATAGGGCAAGAGGGGGCAAATGTTGGCTGTCTAAGTAAACGAATAACAGCATGGCAATGTTGGCAAGCAGTTGGATGCTGATGCCCCATAGTAAGATGTTTTCAGCATTGCTCCCATGTTTTAAACGCCATGCGGTGATGCGGTTAAAGGTTCCCATGGTGATGATGTTACAACCAAAGACCCACGCATAGGTGTGAGGTGATAGGTGGTAGAGTTGCATATAAATAAAGGGCGATTCGGTGAGAAATACGAACATTGAGCCAAAGCTAAAGGCTTGGAAAAATAGGAAACCTAAGGCAGTTTTGGTTTGTAAAACTTTATAGTAGCGTGCAAAAACGTCGCGGATAAAGTGGCGATTAAAGGTGCCGATGTGTTGGCTGGCAGGTAAGAAACGCCATGATAGGAGAAAGACCATCAGGGCATAGAGCATGAGAAAGGCAAAAATGGTGCGCCAACCGCCTAGGCTTTGCAATATTGAACCTAACATGGGGGCTGCTAAGGGGGCTGCCATCATGATAATGCCAATTAAGGCAAATATTTGTGCTGCTTGTCGCCCATCATAAAAATCGCGTACTACCGCACCTGCCATGACTGCTGCCATGCCACCACCAATGGCTTGTATCATACGAAAAAATAGCAGTTGTTCTACTGATTGTAATAAGGCGAGCGCCAATGAGCTGACGATATAGATGGCTAAACCGCTTAGAGCCACGCTGCGCCGTCCTTTGACATCGGAAATTGACCCACCCATCAGTTGCCCCAAAGCAACGCCAAACATAAAGCTGCTAAGGCTTTTTTCGATATGATGAATATTGGCGTTTAAATCTTGCGCCAAATTGGGAATGGCGGGCAAATAGGCATCAATGGAAAACGGCATAATGGCGGTGAGGGTGGCAAGTAAAATAGCCATTTGTTTGTCGGTGAGCGCGATTTTTGGGGTCATGTTTTTTCAGCTTAAAAAAGATTATTCGCCAGTAGGCTAACTGGCGAATAAAAGGGTGAGAACCTTGGTATTATTGGGCAGCAGAAGCGGTTTCTTCTACCATATCGGCATCGGTAAACTCGGGTTCAGGTTCTACCTTAAACGGTTTACCGTTGAACTTTAAATGGTTTTGCCCAAATTCAATGCGGGTGGAAACATTGCCATTTTCAACCGTAACATAGCCTTCATTCGCCATCGATTGAATGGTGCTGTCTACCATTAAACGCAAGGTTTCGTTGATGTCTTCGATATTGGCTTCACCGCTTGCTGCGTCTTCAGGATTGACGGTAAAGATGCTGCGTGCTTGGCTCACGGCTAAATGTTGCAGCAATTTTTGTGGCACATCAAACTTGAAATCGGCTTGGGTTTTTTGCAATAGGGTTTGAATATCGTTTAAATCGGTTTTGCTTAAACCTTGGAATCCCAGTTGTCCAGAGGCATGGATTTTGCCTTGTGGCATAGTGAAATCAAAGGCACGCACTTTGATTAAAGGGTTTTGGGTAAATAAACCCGATGCTTCGTTTTTCGCGGTGTTTAACAAGGCGGTTTGAATTTCTTCTTCGCTCATGTTTTTGCTGGCAATTTCTGCCATTTTGTTTTTTAAGACCACGAGGCTAGGCGCATCTAAATGTTCGGCAGCAATGTCGATATCTAATGGACCATAGATGTCATTACCATACGCCAGTTTATCAAAACGGAAACGTCCTTCGCTGTTAATCCACTGCTGCTCTGCACTCATTTTGGTGTCGAATTGCAGTTTTTCTACCACGATTTGTGAGGGCGGAATGGTGCCTGTGGGATTGATAAACGCGCCAATTTGTAAATCAGTGAGCAGATGCACCAATTCGTTGAGCTTGAAGTTGTAGTCTATGCCTTCTTGCCAACGTAAGGAGAATTTATCGAGTTTCACGCTGCTGCTACCTAAGGCGATAGCGTGTTTATCAGCAGGATAGGTGTCGCTTTCAAAATGGAGGTTTTCTAATGTTACATCGCCTTTATCGGCTAATTTGATGTGTAAAGAAGGGGCGGTGTAGTTGTTTTGAAACTTCTGCCAGCCTTTATTATAGGCAGTTGTGCCACTAAACCCTTGCCAGTTGAGTTTAATTCCTGATAGTTCTTCATATTCAAATGCAGGAATATCAACATACAGCTTGCCACCCCCACCAAAACCAATGGTGTTGCTGATGTTGATAGGGGCATTTTCACCAAAAAAGCGTTTCAGCACTTTTTCGGCTTCAGGTTGATAACGAATCTCGCTGTTGACTTTGGCGGCTGCCAAGGTTAAACCGCCTGCAAAAGGCCCGTGGCTGACATGATTAACGATGGTAATCGGTTCGGTTAAGACGGTTTTGAGGTTATCAGGTAAATAGCGTTGGGCATTATGCAGCAAAGAGGGTTTTAAGCGAACAACGGTGGTTTCGGTGGCACTAAACCAACCACGGTCGTATTGGTGGGACTCAACAGTGAGAAAGCCACTGTTTTGCAGCATTTGATATTGTTCATTCAGGGTATTTTCGGCAAGTTGCCCAAAATAATAGGGAGTGGTTAAAAAGAGGGCGGATGCAATCGCAGTTGCGCCTGCGATGCTGGCAATCAGCTTGTTTTTCATTACTTCAGATAGGTTTGAGGTCAAAGGCTTTAGCATAGCACCATTTGATTTGTTTGTCTTTCTGTTGCATGCGCTTGTTCTTAACAAGGGGGAAATATTTTGTTAATATTCAAGGTCTGCCACCGCGATGGGGCTGCGCCACTGTTTGCCACAAAGATTGTTTGTGGTGCAGGGGGAAATGAGGGTGGATTAATGATTTGATACCACAACAATTATCTATGACAAAGAGAGCGTTTAATATGAAACCCGTCTTTCTTGATTTTGAACAGCCGATTGCCGAGCTGACCAATAAAATTGAAGAATTGCGTTATGTTCAAGGCGAATCTGCCGTTGACATTACCGAAGAAATCAACCGCTTACAAAAAAAGAGCAATGATTTAACCAAAAGCATTTATGCCAAACTCACACCTGCACAGGTTTCTCAAGTTTCCCGTCATCCACAACGTCCTTATACTTTAGACTACGTTAAAGCCTTATTTACCGATTTCCAAGAATTGCATGGCGACCGCCATTTTGCTGATGATTATGCGATTGTGGGCGGTTTGGCGCGTTTTAATGGGCAAAGCGTGGTGGTGATTGGGCATCAAAAAGGGCGTGATACGAAAGAAAAAATCCGCCGCAATTTTGGTATGCCGCGCCCTGAAGGGTATCGCAAAGCCTTGCGCTTGATGCACTTGGCAGAAAAATTTGGTTTGCCGGTATTGACGTTTGTGGATACACCAGGGGCTTATCCAGGGATTGGTGCAGAAGAGCGCAACCAATCGGAAGCGATTGGTAAAAATTTGTATGAATTAACCAAGTTAAAAGTACCTGTGATTTGTACCATTATTGGTGAAGGCGGTTCGGGTGGAGCGTTGGCGATTGCGGTGGGCGATTATGTGAATATGCTGCAATATGCCACTTATTCGGTGATTTCGCCTGAAGGCTGTGCGTCTATTTTATGGAAAACGGCAGAAAAAGCACCTGATGCCGCGATGGCATTAGGCATTACGGCAGACCGTTTGGTTAAATTGGGCTTGGTAGATACCATGATTCCCGAACCATTGGGCGGTGCACATCGTGATTACGATGAAATCATGAAGCAAGTGAAAGAGGTTTTAACCGAACAGTTGCGCCAAGTACAAGAAATGCCACAAGAAGCGCTGCTGACACGCCGTTTTGACCGCATTATGGACTATGGTCAATTTGTGGAAAAATAAAGTGGAATGAAGTAAAAAAGCAGGCTGCGGCTTGCTTTTTTGTTGGGAAAACATCATGGCAAAAGATTTATGTGCGCTTGTTCAGCGGCAATGGCAAACGCAGTGTGCAGGGCATCATGCGATTGAAGTCGGGCTAAGTGGGGGCTTGGATTCGGTGGTGTTGCTGTATATTTTGGTGCAACTGCGTGAGCGTTTGGGTTTGCAGCTAACAGCAGTGCATATTCATCATGGTTTACAAGCGCAAGCGGATGATTGGGTGCAGTTTTGTGAACAGTATTGCGCGGCTTGGCATGTGCCTTTGCGGGTGGAACGGGTGGATGTGAATACGCAAGGGGTGGGTGTGGAAGCAGGCGCACGCCATGCGCGTTATCAGGTATTTTCAGCCACATCTGCTACGATTATCGCGCTTGCGCATCATGCAGATGACCAAGTGGAAACGTTTATGTTGGCGGCTTTGCGAGGGGGAGGCTTGCGGGCATTGGCGGCAATGCCCTCTGTGCGTGCGTTAAATGAACGGGTGCAAGTGTGGCGACCTTTATTGGGGGTGAGTCGGGCGGCATTGCAGTTGTATGCACAACAATATGGTTTGGCGTATGTGGACGACCCCAGTAATGAAGATGGGGCATATTTGCGTAATTGGTTGCGCCATCAGGGTTTGCCTGCATGGCAAACGCGGGTGCCACATTTAAAACGCCATGTGCTAAGCAGTATTGCTTTATTACAAGATGAGCTGGCGGTGTTGGAAGAGGTGGTTGCCAGCGATAGGGCGATGATTGAGCAACAGGGTTGGTTTGATTGCCAACGTTGGCGCACTTTGAGCCAAGCACGACGGCAACAACAGTTGATACATTTTGTGCAAACACAAGGCTTGGGGCAGCCCAGCCGCGCGGCAGTACAGGATTTTGAACGGGTGCTGTGGGCGTTGGATAAGGGAAGCGCGCAATGGCAGTTACCCCATGGCGAAATACAAGTTTATCAACAGCGCTTGTTTGCGTTACCGCAGGGTTGGCAACAAGCGATTTTGCCAACTGCTGCTCAAGGCTGTTTGCGCGATATTTTAACGCCACAACTGGGTTGGCAATTCAAAACCGCCGCTTATGGTTTGCCGGATGAGATTTGGGCAACACAAGGGGCGATTCGTACGGTACAAGCGGATGATGTGTTGCCTTTGGCAACAGGGCGTAAGAATGTGTTGAAATTATTACAAGAATGGAAAGTGCCGCCTTTTATGCGTTCACATTGGGTGGTTATTACCGATGAACGCAATCGTTGTTTGGCGGTGCCGAATATTTGGGTGGATGCACGATTGGCGGTTAAAGGAGGGATATTGCCGATTTGGCAAGCGTTACAGCCTTTTGTGTTGCAACCCAAATAAGGCAGCAGCGTGATGAACGCTGCTGTGAATTTAGAGCGATTGGCTGTATTGTTTTAACCATTCTTTAAAAGCAGCACCTGTTTCAGGGTGTTTTAAACCATACGCCACGGTGGCTTCTAAATAGCCTAATTTATTACCACAGTCGTAGCGTTTGCCTTCAAATGGGTGTGCCAAAACAAATTCATGGTCTAATAAACGCGCAATGGCATCGGTTAATTGAATCTCGTTGCCTGCACCGCGTGGTAAATCGGTGAGTAAATCAAAAATACGCGGTGTTAAAATATAACGTCCTACTACCGCTAAATTTGAGGGGGCTTCCGCAGGTTTGGGCTTTTCAACAATATTGGTAATACGTTGGTAGTTTTTTAGGTGTTCAATTTCAACGATGCCGTATGAACCGGTATGAGCAGGGTCGATGGTTTCTACTCCCAAAACGCTGTTGCCTGTTTGATGATAAATATCCACCATTTGTTTTAAAGCGCCTTGGGGGGCATCAATTAAGTCGTCTGCTAGAATAACCGCAAAAGGGTTATGACCCACTGCCGCGCGTGCGCATAATACGGCATGTCCTAAGCCTAAGGCTTCAGCTTGGCGAATATATAAGCATGTGATATGTGAAGGTAAAATATCTTTCACACATTCTAATAATTTTTCTTTATTGCGTTGTTCCAACTCGGTTTCAAGTTCATAGGCTTTATCGAAGTGGTCTTCAATGCTGCGTTTGTTGCGTCCGGTGATAAAAACCATTTCAGTACAACCCGCTTGAACCGCTTCTTCTACGGCATATTGAATTAAGGGCTTATCAACTATGGGTAGCATTTCTTTGGGGTTGGCTTTGGTAGCAGGCAAAAAACGTGTACCCATACCTGCAACTGGAAAAACGGCTTTTTTAATGGGTTTTATCATCATGAGATTCTCTCTATATTCATCAAAATCCTCATTTGAGAGAGGATGATTGTAATGCAAAAGGGTGTAATTAGTTTAATAAGGTCAGCAGCGCTGCTTCGTCCAACACCGCCACACCTAAAGCCTGTGCTTTCTCTAATTTACTGCCTGCTGCTTCGCCTGCCACCACATAATCGGTTTTTTTAGAAACACTGCCCGATACTTTACCACCAGCAGCCTCAATCATA
>JBHADP010000034.1:0-84208 GCA_041855125.1 Neisseria sp.
ACAATTTGGCTTGATGTTTACCGCGCTGAATTTGGGTTTGCCCACAGGTTTGGCAGCGTTGATGTTGCAAATACAAGTCTTTTTTACCGTATTAATTGCAGGGGTGTTATTGCGTGAACCTGTGTTGGCGCATCATCTTTTGGGTATGCTGACGGCTGCTTTGGGTTTGGTTTTAATTGGAATCGGACATCAGCAAGGCAGTTTGCCATGGAGCGCGTTATTGCCTGTGTTGGGGGCAGCTGCATCTTGGGCATGCGGTAATATTATTGTGAAACGGATAGGTAAAGTGAATCCATTATCGTTGGTGGTGTGGGGCAGTATTTCTGCACTCTTGGCGTTTACGCTGGCTTCATGGGCGTTATATGGTGTGCAGGGTGTGCAGCAATACATCACCGGACTCAGTTGGCAAGGCGCAATGGGGATTTTATTTTTAGCGTATGTTGCCAGTTTGGTGGGTTATACGGGGTGGGGCGCATTGTTAGCACGTCATCCCGCAGGCAAGATTACCCCATTTGCTTTATTGGTGCCTGTTGTTGCCTTATTAATAGGCTATGTGATGCTCGATGAACGTTTGGGCATTTGGCATTGGCTCGGTATTGGTGTGGTGATGAGCGGTTTACTCATCCATATTTTTGGCAGCCGTTTTAAACACCGCTTACCCGATTTATGATTTTCAGTTTGAGTAAGGTAAACCATGTATTGGTTTCCTGAACTCAGCTTTCTTAAAAGAACAAAACCACAAAGGAACGAACTATGACAACAAATCAAATCTACCGTAAACCGCTCCCTCATTCCGATTTGGAATACTTTGATGCGCGTGCAGCGTGTGAAGCCATCAAAGTAGGTTCTTACGATACCTTGCCTTATACCTCGCGTATTTTGGCAGAAAACTTGGTGAATCGTGCCGATAAAGTGGATTTGGAAACGTTACATTCTTGGTTAAGCCAATTAATTGAGCGTAAACAAGAAATTGACTTCCCATGGTTTCCTGCGCGTGTGGTATGCCACGATATTTTAGGACAAACCGCTTTGGTGGATTTAGCTGGTTTGCGCGATGCCATTGCCGAAAAAGGCGGCGACCCCAGCAAAGTGAATCCTGTGGTACAAACCCAGTTAATTGTTGACCACTCATTAGCTGTAGAATGTGGTGGTTACGACCCCGATGCATTCCGCAAAAACCGCGAAATTGAAGACCGCCGCAACGAAGACCGTTTCCATTTCATCAACTGGACAAAAACCGCGTTTGAAAATGTGGACGTGATTCCTGCAGGCAACGGCATTATGCACCAAATCAACTTGGAAAAAATGTCGCCTGTGATTCAAGTGAAAAACGGCGTGGCGTTCCCCGATACCTGTGTCGGCACGGACAGCCACACGCCACACGTTGATGCTTTGGGCGTGATTTCTGTGGGTGTGGGCGGTTTGGAAGCGGAAACCGTGATGTTGGGACGTGCGTCTATGATGCGTTTGCCCGATATTGTGGGCGTGGAATTGACGGGCAAACGTCAGGCAGGCATTACCGCCACCGATATCGTGTTGGCACTCACCGAATTTTTGCGTAAAGAGCGCGTGGTGGGTGCGTTTGTGGAATTTTTTGGCGAAGGCGCGCGCAGCTTATCCATTGGCGACCGTGCTACCATTTCCAATATGACCCCCGAATTTGGCGCAACCGCCGCCATGTTTGCCATTGACGAGCAAACCATTGATTATTTGAAATTAACAGGGCGTGAAGATGAGCAAGTCAAACTGGTGGAAAACTACGCCAAAACCGCAGGTTTGTGGGCGGACGATTTAGCCAAAGCCGAATATCCGCGTGTGTTGAAATTTGATTTGTCTACGGTAACGCGCAATATGGCAGGGCCGAGCAATCCGCACGCGCGTTTTGCCACCACTGATTTGGTAGCCAAAGGCTTGGCACAACCTTATGAAGTGCCAGCAGACGGCAAAATGCCTGACGGTGCGGTAATTATTGCCGCGATTACGTCTTGCACCAATACGTCTAATCCACGCAATGTGGTGGCAGCGGCCTTATTGGCGCGTAAAGCCAACGAATTGGGCTTGACTCGCAAACCTTGGGTGAAATCGTCTTTCGCCCCTGGTTCAAAAGTGGCGGAAGTTTATTTGAAAGAAGCAGGTTTGCTGCCTGAATTGGAAAAACTCGGTTTCGGCATTGTGGCGTTTGCGTGTACGACTTGTAACGGTATGTCAGGCGCGTTAGACCCGAAAATTCAGCAAGAAATCATTGACCGCGATTTGTACGCCACGGCTGTATTGTCAGGTAACCGCAATTTTGACGGACGTATCCACCCATACGCAAAACAAGCGTTTTTGGCATCGCCACCGTTGGTAGTTGCCTACGCGATTGCTGGTTCAATCCGTTTTGATATTGAAAATGACGTGTTGGGCGTGGCAGACGGCAAAGAAATTCGTTTGAAAGACATTTGGCCGTCTGACGAAGAAATTGACGAAATTGTCGCCAAATATGTGAAACCGCAGCAGTTCCGCGATATTTACATTCCGATGTTTGACACAGGCGCGGCTGAAAAAGCACCGTCTCCGTTGTATGACTGGCGTCCGCAATCTACTTACATTCGCCGTCCGCCATACTGGGAAGGTGCGTTGGCTGGCGAGCGTACCTTAAAAGGTATGCGTCCGTTGGCGATTTTGCCCGACAATATTACGACCGACCATTTGTCGCCATCTAATGCGATTTTGCCGACCAGCGCGGCCGGTGAATATTTGGCGAAAATGGGTTTACCCGAAGAAGACTTCAACAGCTACGCTACCCACCGCGGCGACCATTTGACCGCGCAACGTGCGACATTTGCCAATCCGAAATTGTTTAACGAAATGGTAAAAAATGAAGACGGTACGGTGAAACAAGGTTCGTTGGCGCGTGTCGAACCCGACGGCGAAGTGATGCGGATGTGGGAAGCGATTGAGACGTATATGAACCGCAAACAGCCGCTGATTATCGTAGCAGGCGCGGATTACGGGCAAGGTTCGAGCCGCGACTGGGCGGCAAAAGGTGTGCGTTTGGCTGGTGTGGAAGCGATTGTGGCAGAAGGCTTTGAGCGTATCCACCGCACCAATTTGATTGGCATGGGCGTGCTGCCCTTGCAATTCAAAGACGGTGTGAACCGCCACACGCTCGCCTTGGATGGTACGGAAACGTATGATGTGGTCGGTAAACGTGAGCCTCGTTGCGATTTAACTTTGGTAATTCATCGCAAAAACGGCGAAACGGTGGAAGTGCCTGTAACCTGCCGTTTGGATACGGCTGAAGAGGTGTTGATTTACGAGGCAGGTGGTGTATTGCAACGTTTTGCCCAAGATTTCTTGGAAGGCAATGCTTAATGCTTTAAATAAGTGAATCAAACGGTCTTAACATCATGTTAAGACCGTTTATTTTTGCTATTCAAGGCAAGGTTTCAACACATAAGGCGACACATACAATGCCGCCTTATGTGTTGCTCTGATTGGGAAGAGGGTACGCCCCTTTCCAATAGGCTCAAATTCCACCACCATAAATGGTGGCGTTTCAACTGAAAAGGAAATTGAATGAAAAAACGGAACACGATGAAGTGTTCCGTTTTGAATGATGTTTGCTCTATTATTTAGCAGCAGATGCGCCAGAAGCAGCAGCGTCGCTGGCAGCAGCAGGAGAAGCAGCAGCTTCAGAAGCGGCAGGAGCAGCAGCGTCGCTAGCAGGCATAGCAGGAGCTTCGCTGGCAGCAACAGGAGAAGCAGTCGCTTCAGAAGCAGCAGAGGCAACAGCAGAAGCAGCGGCTTCAGAAGCAGCTTTTTCAGGAGCTGGAGCAGGTTGACCACCACAAGCAGCCAAGAACAAAGACATCAAAGTAGCGGCCAATAAAGATTTTTTCATAATAACAATACCTTCTAAAGAATGGATTTGATTCACTAAACAGTCTAGCTAACTAAATGAATAATCAACTGATTAGGATGCAATCAAGTTGATTATTAAATCAGAATTCATCGCTGAATTTTTGTTAATTATGCCCGATGCCCGATTGCGAATCAATGCACTGTATGCAGGGAAGCGTAATAATTTTACTTCTATGGGGTAAGGGGTCTTGATAACGCTGTTTATAAAACAATATTTTATTGTGAGGCTTATGATGAGTTAGCAAAAATTTTTATTATATTCAAATTGATATGGCAATATTATTGCAGTTTGTGCCTAAATCATTATCAAATTGAAATCATGTTGTTTTTTGCGGTTGAGTTGTAAAAAAACAACAGAAATTCACTGTCTTACCGCCTTTTCTTTACTTAATCTTCACACAAGAAGCCTAACAGCCAACTTATCGCTGTGCTACAATCTTTTCCTTTCCTAATTTCATCTGAAAGATGTTTGAATGAGCATTAAAAAGAATTCCGTAGTAACTTTACATTATGAAATGTTCAATGCTGAAGACCAGTTAATTGATAAAACTGAACAGCCTATTGCTTATTTGCATGGTGGCTATGATGGTATTTTTCCTTTGGTGGAAGAAGCATTGCATGAGAAAAATGTGGGCGATGTGGTGGAAGTGGTGATGCAGCCTGAAGATGCGTTTGGTGAGCATGAGCCTGAGTTAATTCGCATTGAGCCTGTTGATGCGTTCCCTGTGGAAGTGGAAGTGGGCATGATGTTTGAAACCGATATGCCTGATGGTGATGTGGTGGTGTTTCGTGTAACCGATGTGGCAGATGGCAAAGCGGTGGTGGATGGTAATCATCCTTTGGCTGGCATGAAAATTCGTTTTAAAGCCACAGTAGAGAGCGTGCGCGATGCAACGGCAGAAGAAATTGAGCATGGTCATGTGCATGGTCCACATGGTCATCATCATTAAGCAGAGTAGGTTAGAAAAATCGTCTGGATTGTTACCAGACGATTTTTTTGTGGCTGGGGTTATTTAATGGCGTTGGCAACATCTTCTCGTGTGGCAATCACTTGGTCGATTAAGCCATACTCTTGGGCAGCTTCGGCCGACATAAAATTGTCGCGGTCGGTGTCGCGCTCCACTTTTTCTAGCGGCTGACCAGTGTGTTTGGCTAAAAATTCGTTGAGCTTTTGTTTAATCTTGATTAATTCACGGGCGTGAATTTCAATATCGGAAGCCTGTCCACCTAAGCCACCGCTAATTAAGGGTTGGTGTATCATGATGCGGCTATTGGGTAGGGCAAAGCGTTTGCCTTTGGTGCCTGCCGACAGTAAAAATGCACCCATGCTGGCAGCTTGTCCTAAGCATAAAGTGGAAACATCGGGTTTGATAAAGTTCATGGTATCAAAAATGGACATGCCTGCGGTTACTGAGCCTCCGGGGGAATTGATATAAAAGAAGATGTCTTTATCGGGGTTTTCGCTTTCTAAAAACAGCATTTGTGCCACTACCAAGTTGGCAGTATGGTCATTGACAGGACCTACCAAAAAGATAATGCGTTCTTTTAATAAGCGAGAGTAAATATCAAACGCGCGTTCGCCCCGTCCGCTTTGCTCAATCACGGTGGGGATGAGCGTATTATTCATGATTTCAGGAATCATCTTGTGCCTTTCTAACAGTAAAGAAGCACCAAAGCGCAAATAGGCGGCTTCGGTGCTTGTGTGATAGCTGATGTAATTAGGCTTGCTTACCCATAATCTCGTCAAAAGAGAGGGCTTTTTCTGTTACTTTAGCTTTGCCTAATACAAAGTTAACCACGTTGCTTTCCACAGCCAATGAAGTTGGACCTTGTAAGCGATCTGCTTGAGCATGATACCAATCAATGACTTCTTGTGGGTCTTCATAGCTTTCTGCAAAATCTTTGATAACCGCATCAATTTGTTCTTGGCTAGGCTCTAAGTTGTTTTCTTTTACTACTTCAGCCAAAATCAAGCCCAATTTTACGCGGCGTTCTGCTTGCTCTTTAAACATATCAATAGGCAAGTCTAAGTTTTTCGCATCTGCCATGCCTTGATTGATAAAGTTTTGTTTCATTTCATCGGCTAAACGTTGTGCTTCATCGTTAACCAATACTTTAGGAACTTGTAATTCAGTTACCTTTAATAAGGCTTCCATGACAGCATCTTTGTTTTGTGATTCTAAACGGCGATTCACTTCACGGCTAACGTTTTTCTTCACTTCTTCGCGCATTTTGGCAACATCGCCATCGGCAATGCCTAAGGCTTTAGCAAAATCGGCATCCAATTCAGGCAAAACAGGAGCAGAAACGGTTTTCACGGTGATGGTGAACACGGCAGTTTTACCCGCAACATCTTTGCCATGGTAGTCTTCAGGGAAATGAACTTCTACATCTTTACTTTCGTTTTCTTTCAAGCCCAATACGCCATTTTCAAATTCAGGCAACATTTGACCTTGACCCAATACAAAAGCATAGTTGTCGGCTGAACCACCGTCAAATGCCACACCGTCAATTTTGCCGGCAAAGTCGATAATGACACGGTCGCCATTTTGCGCTTCACGCTCAACATGGTTATAACGGGTGCGTTGCTGACGCAAGATGTCGATGGTTTTTTCCACTTCGGCATCGCTGACTTCAGCAGTTACTTTTTCGATTTCTTGCGTGCTTAAATCGCCTACGGTTACTTCAGGGAAGACTTCAAATACGGCTGAAAATTGGAAATTGTCTTGGTCGTTTTGTTCTTCCACGCCTTCTAAACGTGGCAAGCCAGCGATTTTCCAACCTTCTGCAACTGCAACATCATAGAATTTTTTTTGTGCCATTTCGTTTAAAACATCGTTTTGTACGCTGGCACCATACATTGAGCGAACCATACCTAATGGTGCTTTACCAGGGCGGAAGCCATCAATACGCACTTTGCGAGCAGTTTGTTTTAAACGTTTTTCGGTTTCAGCATTGACATCGCTCCACAAGAGTGGCAATACGACTTTGCGTTCCAGATTTTCTAAGTTTTCTAAAGTTACGCTCATTATAAGCCCTTAAATTATTTGATGTTGATGGGTGAAACAGGTGAAGTGCCTGTTTGAAATCAGTCAAGATTTGCCGCTTATCCAATTGTTTGATTGGTTGATACCGTTTGGGTTGATGGGGTATGAACAAATCGTTTTATGGGGTGTATATCGGCAAAAATTAAATTTTAAGTTTATCACAATTTTGTGTTTTATGGCTGAATGTCATGAGGGTGGGAAAAGATATTAATGATGATATGATGGGCAAAATGGAAATCATGGAAAGGTGATGTGATGTGGGAAGCGGTGGAATTTGCGTTGGCGGTAACGTTGCCCAATGCTTTGTTGTTGATTTTTGGTTGGTTGTTGCAGCGCAGTGGGCAGATTGACGGGCATTTTGCGCATCAGGCTGCGAAGTTGGTGTTTCATTATGGTTTGCCTATGTTGTTGTTTGTGCAGTTGTCGCGGGGGGAAATTCATTATGCGGAACAGTTGGATTTGTTGGCAGCAGGGGTGGTAACAACTTTGGTGTTGTTTGTGTTGGCAGAGGGTTATGCGTGGAAGTATGTGTCTGATGTGCGCGATAAAGGGGTGTTTGTGCAGGGGGTGTTTCGCAGCAATATGGGCATTGCTGGCTTGGCTTTGGTGCAAAATGCGTATGGTGATGCGGGCGTGGCAGCAGGAGCGGTGTATTTGGGGGTGATTACGGTTTTATATAATGTGTTGGCGGTTATTACGTTGAGCCGCAGTACGAATACGGGGGAGGCATGGGGGAAACGTGTGGGGCAGTTGTTGAAAAATGTGGTGCAAAATCCTTTGATTGTGGCGATTGTGGCGGCGTTGTTGTTGCAACAATGGGAATGGAAAGTGCCTGCTTTGATGTTGCAAACAGGAGCATATGTGGCGCAAATTGCGATTCCATTGGCGTTGATTTGTTCGGGGGCAACGTTTGATATGCGTTCTTTGTGGAATACTTCGGATATTTCGTTGCACGCGAGTGTAGGGCGTTTGGTGTTGGCACCTTTGGTGGCGGTGGCTGTGGGCTGGGGTTTTGGTTTTAGTGGGGTGGCAATGGGGGTGTTGTTTTTGATGACGGCAACGCCTGCAACGGCATCGGGCTATATTATGGCAAAGGCAATGGGTGCGAATGATGTGGCGGCGGCGAATATTGTAGGCATCACAACTTTTGTTGGGATGGTGAGCGCGGCATTGGGAATTGCTGGGTTGCGTGGTATGGGGTGGATGTAGTGGAAACAGGTTTTTTCTATTATAATTTGCGGTTTGATTAATTTTTGATAAAGAGAAAAATGATGGATACGCAGTTATTACGGGGCGTGGGTTGTTTGGAAGGGATTTCTTTGTTATTGCTGTTGTTTGTGGCAATGCCTTTGAAATATGTGTGGGGTTATTCGGCTTGGGTGCCTTATGTGGGTATGGCGCATGGGGTGTTGTTTTTGGCGTTTTTGGTGGTGTTATTGATAACGAGCCATAAGATGCAATGGTCGATTGGGATGTTTTTGCTGGGCTTGTTGGCTTCGCTGTTGCCCTTTGGTACGTTTTTGTTTGATGCCAAGGTGAAAAAGCAAGCCATGTTGTGATGATGAAAGAAAGGCTGTTCTGGATGAACAGCCTTTTTGGTGTGGCTTAGTCTTGTGGTACATAGCCTTGTACGGCATCGGCACCATCGCCAAAGAAGTAGTTTTCCATTTGTTGCGCTAAGTATTGACGGGCGCGTGGGTCGGCTAAGCTGAGGCGGTTTTCGTTAATCAGCATGGTTTGGTGGCGCGTCCATGCGTCCCATGCTTCTTGGGAAACGTTGTCAAAAATGCGTTTGCCTAATTCGTTGGGCAAGGGGGCAAATTTCATGGCAGGGGCTTCTTTGCCCAGTTTCACACAATGCACCATACGGGTCATGGCGAGTTCCTTTTTTGATGTGTTACAAAGTTGGCATTCTAATATAGATGCGGCAGACTGGGTATCTTTTAGTTTAGCCATGCTTTGATTTTGGCTAATAGGGAGGCATTGGGGCTTTCGGGTTCGAGTGGGGTGGGTTCTGGCTCGGCAGGCACAGGTGCAGGCGGTGTTTCGCGATGCACAGGCAAGGCACCAAAAGACTGCGCCACAGGCATGATTTCGATGCTGTTCACATTCATGTGGGCAGGGCGTTGGTATAACCACAAGGCGGTATCGGCAATATCTTGGGGTTCAATATAGCCTACGTTTTCGTATAACTTGCTGGCGCGTTCATCATCGCCTTTAAAGCGAATATTGGAAAACTCGGTGCCACCGCATAACCCTGGTTCAATATTGCTGACGCGCACACCTGTGCCGTGTAAATCGGCGCGTAGATTAAGCGAGAATTGGCGTACATAGGCTTTGGTTGCACCATAAACATTGCCACCAGGGTAGGGATAAGTGCCTGCGATGGAGCCAATATTGATGATATAGCCTCTGTTGCGCTCAACCATTTGTGGTAACACTTGGCGGGTGAGATAGCTTAAACCAATGATGTTGGTTTGAATCATGGTGTACCAATCGTTGAAATCGGCTTGTGGCGCGGCATCTAAGCCCAATGCCAAACCGCCATTGTTGATTAAACAATCAATTTCTGCAAACTCGGCAGGCAGGCTTTGTAAAGCAGCATCAATAGAAGCGGTATCGGTTAAGTCCATTTGTAATGGGTAAAAACGCTCACCCAATTCGGTTTGCATCTCTTGTAAACGCTCTAAACGTCGCGCTGCGCCAATTACTTGATAGCCTGCTTGAATAAAGCTCTTGCACATGGCTTGTCCGAAGCCTGCTGATGCACCTGTAATAAAAATAGCCATGAATATTCCTTTGGTTGGTATGTTTCAACACACAGGGCAGCACATCAAGCGCAGCCCAAGAAATTGAAGTTAAGTGGTGTACATAACTCTGCGAATAACAACATTTCTTAACAAACTTTCAGGTATCATACAACATCCATATAAAAAAAGACTATAGGAACATGATGATGAAGATAAAAATGACTTTGGCATGTGTTGCCACTACTTTGGTTTTGGCGGCTTGTGGTGGTGGTTCTGCACCCGCAGCAAGCGATAAAGGTCAAATTTCTGAAAACCGCACCACTGCATTTAAAGCCATGATGCCTGATTTTTCTAGCATGGGTAAAATGGTGAAGGGCGAAGAAACTTACGATGTGGAAAAGTTTAAAACCCATGCGGCGGCATTTGCGGAAAATGCTAAAAAACCATTTGAGTTTTTCCAGAATGACCCTCAAGGCAATGGTGATGCCCTGCCTAATATTTGGGAAAAACCAGCCGAATATCAAGCAGAACAAGATAAATTCTTGGCGGCAGTTGCCAATTTAAATGCCAAAGCGCAAACGGGTAATTTGGAAGAAATTAAAGTGGCATACGGTGAAGTTGGCGCAAGCTGTAAAGCGTGCCATGATACTTATCGCCGTCCTAAATAAGCCATAATGTAAACGCCTTCATTTATTTGTTTAAAAGCTGAATATTTCTGATGGGAAGTATTCAGCTTTTTGTATGGGTGAGAAACAAAATCGGCGGTTTAGCCTGTTTGATTTTTTGTAATGTTAATTGATGTTATTAAAGATTTATACTTGTAAATTTTTGATACTGCTGGCATGATTCAGGCATAAGCATCATGTTTTGTGGCACAACAAATCATGATAACGGCAAATTTGTCGTGATTACAACAGAAATATAGGAAATGAGAACATGACAAAAAATCATAAACATACACATGCCCAATGGGGTTCGCGTGTTGGTTTTATTTTGGCTGCGGTGGGTTCTGCCGTGGGTTTGGGTAATATTTGGAAATTCCCTTACATGTTGGGTAAAAGCGGTGGCTCCGCTTTTATGTTTACTTATTTGGCGTGTATTTTGCTGATTGGCTTGCCTATTTTGGTGGCGGAATGGATGATTGGTCGCCGTGGTCAGCGCAACCCTGTGGATACCATGAAGATTGTGGCAGAGCAAAACGGTCGCAGTCAGGCTTGGTCGTGGGTGGGTATTTCAGGCACGCTAGGCGGTTATTTGATTTTGTCGTTTTATAGTGTGATTGGCGGTTGGGCGGTTAATTATATTTTTAAAGCAGGCTCAGGCGCGTTTGCGGGTTTAAATGGCGATCAAACAGGGGCGATTTTTACGAGTATGTTGGCTGAACCCAGCACGTTGTTACTATGGCATACGGTGTTTATGGGTTTAACCATAGCGATTGTTGCGGCTGGTGTGGCGGGCGGCTTGGAGCGCGCGTCTAAGATTATGATGCCTATGCTGGCTTTATTTTTGGGTATTTTGGTTGTTTATGGTATGAACACGGGGCATTTTGGTAAAGCAGTTAGCTTTTTGTTTAGCCCTGATTGGAGTGCCATTAATAAAGATGTGATTTTGGCGGCATTGGGTCATGCGTTCTTTACCTTATCATTGGGTATGGGCATTATGTTGGCTTATGGCTCTTATTTGGGCAAAGAGGTGAGCTTGATTCGCTCGGCTGCGATTGTGGTGGCATTGGATACCACAATGGCGGTATTGGCTGGTTTGGCGATTTTCCCGATTGTGTTTGCCAATGGTTTAGACCCTGCGGCAGGGCCTGGCTTGGTGTTTGTTACTTTACCGATTGCGTTTGGTAGCATGAGCGGTGGCACGATTTTAGGCTTGATTTTCTTCTTGTTATTGAGCTTTGCGGCTTTAACATCGTCTATTTCTTTATTGGAATCTGCGGTGGAGTTTTTGGAAGAACGCACGCCGTTAGGTCGTGTGGGCAGTACTTTATTAGCAGGTGTGGTGGTATGGGCTTTGGGTATCGCTTCTGTGTTGTCGTTTAACTTGTGGAGCGAAGTGAAGTTCTTTGGTTTGAATATTTTTGATTTACTCGATACCTTTACCAGTAAATTTACATTACCGCTCACAGGTTTGGCTGCCATTATTTTCTTGGGCTGGTTTATGAAGCAAGACAGTATTCGTGAAGAATTGAATATGGGCGAAGGTCGTTTCAAAATCTGGCAATTTATCTATCGTGTGGTTGCGCCTATTGGAGTGATTATTGTCTTTGTGGGTCAATTAATGGGTTAATCCGATTGATGCGATGACGAAGCTGCCTAAATGATAGGCAGCTTTGTGCATTTTAGGAGAAGATAGCGCAAATTATCGAAACTTGTACGGTGTTCAAACAAGTGTGCTATGATATTTTTTACTCTGCTTGACTGTTGAAACAGGAGTTTATTTATGTGGCACAAAATGATTCGATTGGTGGCTTTAGCGGTGTTGGGAGCCAGCTTAAGTGCTTGTTATGTGATACAGCCGCAATCTGGCACCAATGTGGTGATACAAAATCCTGCACGTTAATGTCTATTTAAGAGGTTAAAAATGAATAAACGTATGAATTCTTTATTGGCTTGTGTGGCTTTAGGTGTGGTATTAACAGGCTGTTATGTTGTGCCGATTCAAGATGGTTCGCGTGTGGTGCAAACCAGTAATCTACCCAGTAGTAGTTCAACAGCCGTGATGCCCAGTTCTACCTTAAATGCTAAATTGTATCCCACTAATGCAGAAGCGCAGCGTTATGGTACGGTTTTTGCCACGGTAAATATTAATCAAACAGGGCATGGAACATTTAGCGCCAATATTGGTGGTGAAAACTTTAATGGTGATGCCACACGCTATGCCAATTCGCGCAAAGGTAAGGCGAATGGTGCAGGAGTAGGCGGTCGTTATATTAGTTGTGATTATGAAATGAATACCCACCAACAAGGCATGGGACAATGCCGTATGTCAACAGGGGCAACGTTCTCTATGCACATTAATTAATCCCGTTATTGGGTTGTCAATCGCATCTTGTGCTGGTCGCAAGATGCTTTTTTATTTTCTTGTGCAAACTTCTACACCATCAGTTTAATGAATATTAGAGTTTATTGATGATTGACCAGCGAAACGGTTTTTTGAGGCAAAAACCGCGTATGCAAGGCAAAAAGCGCAGCAAGGTTGAACACCTTGCGAGCATTTTTAACGCCACAAACGGAGGTTTTGAACAAAAATACCGCCATTGCGTTAATGGTCAACAAACCCTAGAATACTCACCTTTATTTTTAAAAAAAGATTAAGGACTATAACCATGCCAGCCTATCGTTCTAAAACCTCTACTCATGGTCGCAATATGGCAGGAGCGCGTGCGTTGTGGCGCGCTACGGGTGTAACTGATGAAGATTTTGGTAAGCCCATTATTGCCATTGCCAACTCGTTTACACAATTTGTACCTGGGCATGTGCATTTGCATAATATGGGACAACTGGTTGCACGTGAAATTGAAAAAGCAGGTGGTTTAGCCAAAGAGTTCAACACCATTGCTGTAGATGATGGTATTGCGATGGGGCATAGTGGGATGTTGTATAGCTTGCCTAGCCGTGATTTGATTGCCGATAGTGTGGAATATATGGTCAATGCCCACTGTGCGGATGCGTTGGTGTGCATTTCTAACTGCGACAAAATTACACCGGGGATGTTGATGGCAGCCATGCGCTTGAATATTCCTACTGTGTTTGTGTCGGGCGGACCAATGGAAGCGGGTAAAGTGATTGGGATTGCCAATATTCAAGATGAACGTAAATTGGATTTGGTCGATGCGATGGTGGATGCGGCTAATGACCAAGTTTCTGATGAAGAAGTGGCGGCAGTAGAACGTTCGGCTTGTCCTACTTGTGGTTCTTGTTCGGGTATGTTTACGGCAAACTCAATGAACTGTTTAACTGAAGCCTTGGGATTATCTTTACCGGGTAATGGCTCATTATTGGCAACCCATGCAGGGCGGAAAGAACTGTTTTTAGAGGCAGGACGTTTGATTGTAGAAATCACCAAGCGTTATTATGAGCAAGACGATGAGAGCGTATTGCCACGCAGTATTGCCACCAAAGCCGCGTTTGAAAATGCCATGAGCTTAGATGTGGCAATGGGGGGGTCAACCAATACTGTTTTGCATTTATTAGCGGCTGCCAGCGAAGCAGCAGTGGATTTTAAAATGGCAGATATTGACCGCATCAGCCGTCAAGTACCTTGCTTGTGCAAAGTTGCCCCTGCCACGCAAAAATACCATATGGAAGATGTACATCGTGCAGGTGGCGTGATGGGTATTTTAGCCGAACTGAATCGCGCAGGCTGCTTGCAAACCGATGTTGCCACCGTTCATGCACCCACTTTAAAAGATGCCCTTGCACAATGGGACGTGATGAATCCTGCCAATGAAACCGCGCACGCCCGTTATAAAGCCGCACCCGCAGGCATACGCACCACCGAAGCCTTTTCGCAAAACCGTGAATGGAAAACACTCGACCTTGACCGCGAAAACGGCTGTATCCGCAGTAAAGAACACGCTTATTCACAAGATGGCGGTTTGGCGGTGTTGTTTGGCAATATTGCTGAACGTGGTTGCGTGGTGAAAACCGCAGGGGTTGATGACAGCATCTTGAAGTTTACAGGACGCGCGCGCGTGTTTGAAAGCCAAGATTCGGCTGTGGCAGGCATTTTGGCAAACCAAATTGTAGCAGGCGATATTGTGATTATTCGCTACGAAGGACCCAAAGGTGGGCCGGGGATGCAAGAAATGCTGTATCCCACTTCTTACCTGAAATCCAAAGGTTTAGGTAAAGCCTGTGCCTTGCTGACCGATGGACGTTTTTCAGGCGGAACATCAGGTTTGAGCATTGGACACGTTTCACCTGAAGCAGCAGAAGGTGGTGCGATTGGCTTGGTGCAAGAAGGTGATACCATTGAAATTGATATTCCCAACCGCAGCATTCGTTTAGCCATCACCGATGAAGAATTAGCCAATCGCCGTGCTGCGATGGAAGCGCGTGGCGCACAAGCATGGAAGCCCGAAAACCGCGACCGCCATGTTTCCGCCGCTCTGCGTGCTTATGCCGCCATGACCACTTCGGCAGACACAGGCGCAGTGCGCGATGTGAGCCAAGTGGAGCGTTAAGCACATTTTGACACAAACAGGCAATTTGAAAGCCGATTGATGTGTTTTCAAATTGCCTGTTGCGATTTCAAAATACAATTTTTGATTATTCAGCTTTATGGCTAGCCGACAAACATATCGGGTTGAAGTATCTAACTGATGTTTAAAAAACATGATTGCAAGCCCAATAGCCTGATTCAAATATAATCAAGCCGCTTCGTCTAACTCCACGAAGCGGCTTATTGTTAATGGGCGGGTTAATGTTGGCAGCCACCGCCACAAGTGTGGGCGTGGGTTGAGTGTTCTACCACGGCTTCAGGGGTTTCTGCTTGATATTGCAAGGGATACAAATCCAGTTTATCCATTAATAAACGGTCGCCATCTTCTTCGGGGTTTTCGGTGGTGAGCAGTTTATCGCCATAGAAAATAGAGTTTGCCCCTGCTAAGAAACACATGGCTTGCATGGCTTCGGGCATGGCGGTTCGCCCTGCGCTCAAACGTACATAGCTTTTGGGCATGGTAATACGGGCAACAGCAATGGTGCGTACAAACTCTGTCCAATCCAAATCTTCAGCATCAGCTAAGGGCGTGCCTTCCACTTTAACTAATTGATTAATCGGCACGCTTTCGGGCTGGGGGTCAAGATTGGCAAGGCTGGCGATTAAACCTGCACGTTCTGGGCGCGTTTCATTCATGCCCACAATGCCTCCACAACACACTTTTAAACCTGCACCGCGCACTTTGCCTAAAGTATCCATACGGTCTTCATGTTGGCGGGTGTGAATAATATCGTTATAACGCTCGGGGTCGGTGTCTAAATTATGATTATAGTAATCCAAACCTGCTTGTTTTAAATCTTCTGCCATGCCGTCTTCAAGCATACCAAACGTGCCACAAGTTTCTAAGCCCAAACCTTTGACTGCTTTAATAATTTCCGACACGGTTTGCACATCGTTGGGCTTAGGTCCGCGCCATGCCGCACCCATACAAAAGCGACTGGCACCGCGTGATTTGGCAATTTTGGCTTTTTCAACAATTTCTGCCACATCCATCATGCGGGCTTTTTCTAAGCCTGTGTTGTAGTGCGCCGATTGCGGACAATATTCGCAATCTTCAGGACAACCGCCTGTTTTAATGGATAACAAGGTGGAAAGCTGAATTTCACGCGGATTAAAATGTTGCCGATGAACTTCGGCAGCACGGTAAACCAAGTCTAAAAACGGCAAGGCGAATAATTCTTCCACTTGGCATTTGCGCCAATATTCAGCAGTTTGATGGGGCTTACGCTCGCTTTGGCGGCGTAAAGCAATAGGGGAGACAGTCATAATGATTTCCTAAAAAATTTGCAATGGCGCAATGACATTGACAGGTTTGCTTGATGCGTAATGAATCAGGCAACACGGGAAAAAGCAGTGTAGCGTGTTTGTTTATTTCTATCAAACTTTGTGCGTAGGAGGTATGCTAAGATATGATAAATAGATGGTTTATCATTGATAATGAAAGGGTAAGTGATGAAAGCATGGCAAATGGGTTTGAGCAGTGTGGTGTTGTGTTGCGGTTTGACTGCGCCTGCGTGGGCGGATGCTGATAGTGTGCCGTGTAGAGTTACCGACCCCACAGGTACACCTTTAAATGTGCGTGAAACGCCCAATGGTGTGAAAATTGGCACGTTGCGTAATGGTACCAAAGTAACGCTTTTTGAAGATGGCTCGGACAGTCAAGGGCGTGCTTGGGGCTTGGTTACTTGGGACGGCAATCAGTTAAAAAATACGCGCGCTAAGAATAAAGCAGCCTCTGAAGGTTGGGTGCTTCGTGAATACATCAGTTGCAGGGTTGAGTTTCTCGGTCCATCAGGCTCAAAGCAATAAGTGTGGATAGCTTGATTGATGTTGATAAGGAATGAAAGGATACGCAATGAAAGCATGGCAAATGGGTTTGGGCAGCGTGGTGTTATGCTGTGGTTTGGCTGCGCCTGCATGGGCAGGTGATCGTCATGGTTGGTCGTGCAAAGTTACCGACCCCACAGGTACGCCCTTAAATGTGCGTGATACACCCAATGGTAAGAAAGTGGGCACGTTGCGTAATGGTACAAAAGTAATCATGACGGGGGACAGTACGGACAGTAAAGGACGTTCTTGGGCTTTGGTTTACTGGAAAGGTGGGCAACGGCTCAAAGGGTCTTCGGGCGCAGATAATGAAGGCTGGGTGATTCGTGAATACATCAGTTGTTTGAAATGAAAGGATTAATGATGAAAAGATGGCAAAAGGGTTTGGGCAGTGTGTTGTTGTGCTGTGGCTTGGCTGTGCCTGCATGGGCAAGCAATGCGGCGGTGATGTGTAAGGTAACGGACCCCACAGGCACGCCCTTAAATGTGCGTGAAACGCCCAACGGTAGGAAAATTGGTACGCTACGCAATGGTACGCAAGTGGAATTTATGGGTGAAGATGTGGACAGTAAAGGGCGTACTTGGGCATTGATTCAATTATATGGACCGCAGCGTTTAAAAGGCTATTCGGGCGAGGCAGCTTATGAAGGCTGGGTGATTCGTGAATACATCAGTTGTAAAGTTTGATGATGAGCAGTGAAAAACAGGTGGTATGAAAAACCGCCTGTTTTTTATTTACCATTCAGCCAGTAGGGCGCGATGGTCGGAATATTGGAATGGTAGGACATGGGTTTGTACGGTTAGGTTTTTGCTGAGAATGTGGTCGATATACAGCAAAAAGGGTCGCCATGTAGCTTGGAGGGCGTGAGTGGTGGCTTGGAGTTGGCTCTGTTGGGTGAAGGTGCGAAAGAGTGGGGAAAATGGGCTGTTATTGAGGTCGCCTACCACTAAGACCTGTTGGCTGGCTTGGATGAGGGGAATGAGTTGGCTGAAATAGTCGTGCCGTGCTTGGGCGAGTGTGGCGTTAATGGGCGGAGGTGGATGGAGGGCGAATAGGGTGGTGTTGCCATATTGGGCGTGAATATAGGCAAATTCACCAATAAAGTGGACTTCACAGGCAGCTAAAGGCTGTTTACTGAATACAGCAAGGGCAAATGGGCTGTATTCTTGGTGGGCGCAACCATGTGGATAATGTTGTAAAAGGGCTTGCCAAGCAGGGTTGTGAAAGTTGATTTCGGCTAAGGCAATGACATCAGCTTGTTGTTGGAGGATAAAACGGCTTTCTTGGCTGGCATCGGGGTTATCTAAATGGACGTTGTACCATAATAGGCGATGCTGTGTGGGTGTGGAAAGGGTGGGAAAAACGTTGGTGTTGAGCAAACTGATGGCGTATAAGAGGGCTAAAGTTGCCCATAATATCCGCACACGATGGATACATAAGAGGGCAGCTAAAATGAAGATGAGGGTGTAGTGGGGTAAAAAGTGGCTGAATAATTCTGCTATCCAATGCCAGTTGCCTAAGAGTTGCCCTGTGATGAGAGCGAATAAGGATAAACAGGCGAGAATGTTGAAACGGCGATGTAAAAACATGCGCCAACGGGGTGGAGAAGAAGACGGCAAAATCATGGTATTCATTCGTTAAAAAGCCACGCTGTGATGATAACAACAGCGTGGCAGGCATGAAAAGATGGGTTTAACGTGGGGTACAGTTTTTAAACACCAGCTCATCTTTGGGTGAGGTAACTAAGATGGATAATTTGCGGTAATTTTTTTTGTCCATATAGTCGGTGCCCAAACGGTAGTTGTTCTCGCTACCAAAGTAAGTGCCAACATTGTCGGAGCGGTCTAAGTTAATGGGCATGGTGCGTTTTTTGCCATGGATGGTGGCAGCAGCATAAGTAGGTAAGTTTTGTTTGTTAAAACCGTAGGTAACGGTTACTTTTTTGCCACTTTGGCAAGTATAGGCTACTTTAGCAGTTGAAACAGTAGGGTTAGAGATTTGGGCATAGGCACTGCTGGTGATGGTAGCCAGTGCAGCAAATAAAGTAAGAGATAAGGCTTTCATTTATTCACTTTCTTAATTTTGAAATAAAAATACATTAAGGTGAGGGTTCACCTACTTGCTATTATAGTTGTTTGAGTGGTTAGAAAATAGCAATTAAAGCGTGAAAATAAGCAAATATGGCTAACTTAATAGCATTTCTTGCAATAGTTTCATACCCCATTGCCAACCTGAGAGGGCTTGGTTTAAATGCCCTGTGTGGGGGGAAACCAGTAATTTGGCGCGCCATAAGTTGGCTTGTTGTTGCGCCCACTCGGCTGGGCAATGGGGGTCGTCTTTGCCGATAACCAATGCTGTGGGGCAATGGCAATGTATGCGTTGTAAGGTGTGATTAGGGTCATCGGGTAGGGCGGTTTGTAGTGGTGCAACCAATAACATATGGCGAATGCGTTTTTGGGCGTGTATATCGGTTTGATAAAGCCATGCCAAACACCCCGAAACCCCTGCACCGTGTGCCACGATTACCACAGTTTCGCTGCGGATGGTTTGCCAAATAGGGTGCAGTTGTTGTTGCCATTGGCTGAGGGAATCATGGCGATTGATTTCCGCCACCCGAACGGTGGGATAGCTTACCGCCCAACGGTCTAGCCACATATCGGCTTCGGCGGTATCGCGGATAAGGAAAAGGGTTAAATCTTCTAATTCTTGGCTGTGCATAATCGTGGTAATTGGATTGGTTTTTTAAACATTTAGTAGTATGATGACTGAAATTCACTGCTGTTATCAATAGAGAAAGGATTTGCTGTGAAACAATATCAATCGATAATATTATGGGGTGTATTAACGGGGGCAATGATGGCATCAGCCCAAGCCAGTGTATGTAAATTAAGTGAGCCAAGCAATACCCCTGTGAATGTGCGTAATTCGCCTAATGGCACGATTTTAGGACAACTGGATAATGGCACGGTGGTGCAGGTGCGTTCTAATGATAATGGTGGCGATGGCAAGGGGTGGGCATATATTGCTTGGCAGGGTCAGCCTTTAAAAAATGCGAAAACCGCTCGGTTTGAGGGGTGGGTGCCACAAGAGCATATTAGTTGTCGTTAAAAAAGCACTGCCAAACAGTGCTTTTTTCATGCTTCATCTTTGAAAAATGATGGGGTTTTGTCAGGAAATGCCGCTAAATCGCGGGTATTTTTTTGAATGGTAATCACAGCAAAGAGGCTTAATATGTATGACATGGTATAGAAGCCTTTTTCGCTTAACAGTAATTCAGCATTCCATAGCCCCACTACTATCAGAATTAAGGACGCTGCCAATGCCACCCAACTGATGCTGTAATATAAATCGGATGTGGGGATGCCTTCGTTTTTATCGCGAATGGTTTTTTGCAAACTGATGGCGGCGTATAAACCTAATATCAAAACGGCAAGATAATAGCCTTTTTCGTTTAACATCATTTCTGCATTCCATAGTCCGATTAAATAAGCCATCACGCCAATAAATAAGGCTGCCCATGATGCACCAACATAGGCGCTAGTAGGTGGTTGGATGGTGGGTGTCATGCTGTGTACTCCGTAATGTGGGTGGATAAAAAAGTGTTATTGGCAAATGCGTTGATTAAATTGGGCGTGTTTCACTTCGCGCTGATAGGCTTCTTTATAAAGCATTGAAGGTTCAAAAGGATGGGAAGTGGGCTGAATATGATGCGCAATGGGCTGTAACACACGGCGGCAAGCGGCTAGATTACCTGTGTTTTTATAGCTGATGGCTAAATCGTTGCGTGTTCGCATGTCATCTACGATATGCAAAAAATCTTGGCATTGGTTGAGATAGCGTTGTTTGATTTGTGCGGCTTGTGGATAGCGTTTTTGCTGATAAGCTGTTTTAAACTGTTGCTCCATCTGGGCGACCGCTTGTTGTTGACAAGCGGTGGGCAGGGCATGGTATTCGCCCACAAAATCGGCATTCATGCCACAATATTGACGACAAGCATCTGTTGCGGCATCGGGTATGCTGATATGGACGCGGTTGCCTGTAAATTGGAAACGCACTTCGCAGCCTTCGCCATCATACCAACGTCCTTGTTGAATACTTCCCTCGAGTTGGCACAGATTGCCTGAATGATTCACGGTGTTGAGGTCAAATTGTGCTTGTTTTAAAGTAAGCTGCTTTGAAATATAAGCATTTTTAACACGGTATTCGTTGGCAACAGCAGGCATGCTGATGGCTAGGAAAACCAATACCAAAGTTTTCATGGCGATTCCTTTAGGGGCGTGCGTTTTACCTTTTGCTTGGGCAATGGCTTAGGCATAATCATACGATACCACCAAGGGCGCATGGTCGGAAAATTTTTGTTCTTTGTAAACAGAAGCGCTGATGGCTTTTTGAGCTAATTCAGGCGTAACCATTTGGTAATCAATCCGCCAGCCCACATCTTTGCTATACGCTTGTCCACGATTACTCCACCATGTATAGCCTGCAATTTCGGGATATAGGGTGCGCCAAATGTCCACCCAACCCAATTCTTGAATCACTTTGCTCAACCACGCACGTTCTTCAGGCAGAAACCCTGAGTTTTTTTGATTGCCTTTCCAGTTTTTTAAATCAATGTTTTGATGTGCGATATTCCAATCACCGCATACCACAACATCTCGTCCTTCAGCTATGAGACTTTGCAACATGGGATAAAACGCATCTAAAAATTGGTATTTAAAGTCTTGCCGTTCGGGTGCGCTGGTGCCTGAGGGCAAATACAATGAAATCACGCTGAGCTGACCAAAATCAGCACGCACAAAACGCCCTTCACGGTCGAAGGCTTCGATGCCCATGCCGATTTGAGTGCGGTCGGGTTGTTGTTTGCTGTAAATCGCCACACCGCTATAACCGCGTTTTTCTGCACAATGCCACACGCCATACATACCATGCGGACGCTGCATATTGCTGCTTAAATCGGCTTCTTGTGCTTTAAGTTCTTGCACACACACAATATCTGCGCCTGAAGCGGCGATGTAGTCTTCAAAACCTTTTTGATAAGCGGAACGGATGCCATTGACATTGGCAGAAATAATGGTTAACACGAGTTGTTTTCCTGTAAGCAAAGAACGCTATTCTACAAACAGTTTTGCTATACTGTCATTGAGTTTGAATACATGGGACAACACATCAAGCGTTGCCCTGAATTGAGTGGGGTGATGCCCCTATCCATTGATGATAATCTGCTGGCAACAGTCGGGTTTTAACCATTAAGTTTTTTTGATGAACTCTGATGCCATCTTAAAAAGGAGGAAATGATGCCGTTATCCAATCGTTTGCTGTGTCGTGAAATGAGTTTATTGGCGTTTAATCGCCGTGTGTTGGCGCAAGCACAAGATACGCGCGTGCCTTTGCTGGAGCGTTTGCGTTTTTTGTGCATTGTTTCTTCTAATTTAGACGAGTTTTTTGAAGTGCGGATGGCGTATTTAAAGCGGGAACAGAAAATGCGCCCCAATCAAATTTTGGATAGTGGCATGACACCTGCGGAAACCATTGCCGCAACTGCTGAAGAAGCGCATAAATTGGTGCGTGAACAATATGCTTTGTTTAATGAAGAATTACAGCCTGCTTTAAGTCAAGAGGGGATTCATTTCTATCGCCGCCGTAATTGGACAGCCGCGCAACGTGCTTGGATTGAAGATTATTTTGCGCGTGAATTGTGGCCGATTTTAACGCCGATTGGTTTAGACCCTGCTCATCCGTTTCCCCGTCCTGTGAATAAATCGCTGAATTTTGCGGTGGAGTTGGTGGGCAAAGATGCGTTTGGACGCGCTTCAGGCATGGCGATTGTGCAAGCACCGCGTATTTTACCGCGTGTGGTGCAGTTGCCTGCGGAAATCTGTGGTGGGGACAATGGCTTTGTGTTTTTATCGTCTATTTTGCATGAATATGTTTACAAGTTGTTCCCCGGTATGGACGTGAAAGGCTGTCATCAATTCCGTTTAACGCGCGACAGTGATTTAACGGTGGACGAGGAAGATTTGCAAAATTTACGCACCGCCATTCAAAGTGAATTGCGCGACCGTGAATATGGTGATGGCGTGCGTTTGGAAGTGGCAGAAACGTGCCCACAGCATATTTATGAGTTTTTATTGGGGCATTTTCAGTTGGAACGCAGCGAGCTGTATCAGGTGAAAGGTCCTGTGAATTTGGTGCGCTTGATGGCGGTGCCTGATATGGTGGATAGACCTGATTTAAAGTTTCCTCCCCGCATTGCGGGTTTACCCAAATTTCTTGCGAAGAATCAATCGGTCATCGATGCGATTAAGCGGGAAGATATTTTGTTGCATCACCCTTATCAATCTTTTGAACCTGTGGTGCGGTTTATTCGCGAAGCGGCTGCCGACCCTGCGGTGGTTGCCATTAAGATGACGATTTATCGCACAGGCTCCAATTCGGAATTGGTGAATGCTTTGATGAAAGCGGCATTAAGCGGTAAGCAGGTTACGGTGGTTGTGGAATTGATGGCGCGGTTTGATGAAGCGAATAATGTAAACTGGGCGCAAAAATTGGAAAACGCAGGGGCGCATGTAGTGTATGGTGTGTTTGGCTATAAGGTTCATGCCAAGATGGCGTTGGTGATACGCCGTGAAGAAGGGGTATTGAAACGCTATGCACATTTGGGAACGGGTAATTATCATCAAGGCACCTCTCGGATTTACACGGATTTTGGTTTGCTGACCGCCGATGATGCTATTACCGCCGATGTGAATACTTTGTTTATGGAAATCACGGGTTTGGGGCAGCCCAGCCGTTTGAATAAGCTGTATCAAAGTCCATTTACTTTGCATAAAATGGTGATGGACAGTATTGAGCGTGAGGCGGAACACGCTAAAGCGGGGTTGCCTGCACGCATTATCGCTAAAATGAATTCTTTGATTGAACCCAGTATTATTGAAGCCTTGTATGCTGCCAGTGCGGCAGGGGTGGAAATTGATTTGATTGTGCGCGGTATGTGTGCGTTGCGTCCTGAAGTGGCGGGTTTATCAGACCATATTCGAGTGCGTTCGATTATTGGTCGGCAGTTAGAGCATTCGCGTGTGTATTATTTCTATAATAATGGCGCGGAAAATACCTATATTTCAAGTGCCGACTGGATGGGGCGCAATTTTTTCCGCCGCATTGAAACGTGTACGCCGATTGAACAAGCGCATTTGAAAGAACGGGTGATTCGGGAAGGTTTAACGCAAGCCTTGCAAGATAATCGCCAATCATGGTTGATGCAAGCAGATGGCAGTTATGTGCGCGCGCCTGTGGCAGAGGGTTGTGAGGAAGTGAGTATTCAAGAGGATTTGTGGGCAGAATATGGTGCTTGATGTTTAGTGGATAAGCAACAGGTCGGCTTAAACCGACCTGTTTTTTATTCTATGATTAAAAAGGGGTTATGCCCACCGCGTTGATAGCCGTTTTCGCCCATTAAGATGTCAAGGGGCAGGCTGGCGAGGTCATCGGCAAGAGGTTCGGCATATTGCTGGTGTTGTTGCATAAAGAGTTTGCGATAGTTGTGGCAAGCATCGCAGCTTTCGGCGCGTGCGCCTTGTAGGGCGCTGTATGGGGTGGCGGAGATGTCTTGCAGTGCGATGCTGGATTGGTCGTTGCAAAAGGTGCATTTGGCGCGTAAGGCGTTCCAACGGCTGTTGCAGGTGGGGCAATGTTGGTAGCGTAAGCCATGTAAGTCGTTGTTGATTAATACGATGCTGGCAACGGCTTCGCTGCCACAGCAAGGGCAATGGCTACGCTGTTCGATGATGGGAACATCGTCTTCTTGTAATTGGATTGCCCATGCTGTCCACATGATTTGTAGGGCTGCGTGGAGCCAGATTTGGTAGGGGGCTTCGGCAGGCGACAATGTGCCTTGTAAAACGCGACATGCCAATTCTTCTGCATCGGAATAGGTGAGGCTGGCAAGGTTGTCTAAGGTGGTTTGTGCAACGGCAGGAACTTTGCCTTTGAGTTCTAATAATAAGCTGCGAAACAGGGGGTAGAAGTGAGTAGGCAGTTCTACACCATCGGCAGTGGGTAAGAGGGTGGCGGTTTGGGCTAAAGGGGGAAGACTTTGGGGATGGGTGTCGAGAACGTGTTGTTGGGCGCGACACAGTTGGGCTAGTAAGTGTAAGTAGCCGCTCCATTCGCTGGGGTCTTCGGCTGCCAGTTCGTCAAAGCGAATGGCGCGTTCGGCAAATACTTGGGCAGAAGGGGCAATAAAAAAGGGTTTATGAAATAAGCCTTTTTGTTGTTGAATGTGTTCGGCAGTTTTGATAGGAGTGATGTTAGACATGGTGTTTACTCGGGTTGGATATAGTGTGAATGGGTGTAGATGGTTTGGCGTTGGGGATGGGCAAAGCCTATCAGGGTAAGGTTGGTTTGTTCGGCAACGCGCACGGCTAAGGCGGTGGCGGCTGAAACGGCAACCAAGCAACCTATCCCCAGTTGGGCGGCTTTTGCCACCATTTCATAGCTGGCGCGGCTGGAAACGAGTATCCAGCCTGCGGTTTTATCGATGTTTTGTTGGGCAAGATAGCCTAGGAGTTTGTCGAGGGCATTGTGTCGCCCCACATCTTCAAACACGGCAACGATATTGCCTGCTTCCACCCATGCTGCGCCATGTAGTGAGCCTGTTTGTTGGCGTAAGGGTTGGCGATGGTGAAATTCGGCTAAGGCATTTGCAATATGGGCAGCTTGAATGGGCTGGCGGTGGGATACGATAGGCAGGGTTGGCATCATGGCTGCCAAGCTGTCGATGCCGCATAAGCCACAGCCTGTGCGTCCGCTCATATTGCGGCGGCGTTCTTTAAGGGCAGCAAAACGTGATGAGGCAATTTCCAGATGCACCGACCAACCTTCGCAACTGGTTTGAACTTCGATATCGTATAGTTGTTGGGGGGTGTGCAAAATGCCTTCGCTTAAGCTAAAGCCTAAGGCTAATTCGGCAAGGTTTTGCGGTGTTGCCATGAGAACCACATGGGAAATGCCGTTATACACTAAGGCAATGGCTTGTTCTTCTGCTAGGAAGTCGTGTTGTGCCAACAGCTTGCCTTGTTGTAAATGATGGATGGGAAGGGAAACAATGCTCATGGTTTAAAACTGGTTTTTGAGAAGACGCAATGCCGTAAACACATCGGCTTCATTGCGTAAATCGGTGCCGCTTAATGCTGCCACACGTTGTTGGAGGGCAGGTTGTGAGAGGCGGAGAAAAGGGTTGATTTGTTGTTCGTGCGCCAAGCCAACAGGCAAGGTAGGCACGGTTTGCGCTTGACTAAGGGCGGCGGCAATGGCTGGGTTTTCTGGTTCAATATGGGCAGCAAACCGCAAGTTGGCAGCTGTATATTCGTGGGCAGGATAAAACAAGGTATCGGCAGGCAGGGTTTGGAAACGCTGTATGCTGTGATAAAGCTGTGTCATGGTGCCAGTAAACACGCGCCCGCAACCTGCGCTAAACAAGGTGTCGCCACAAAACACATGGTGTTGCCCGTTGATGCTTAAGATAAACGTTAAATGTTGATTGGTATGCCCTGCGGTATGCCAAACTTGAACGGTATGGTGGGCGAAATCAATCACGCTGCCTTCTTGTACGCGATGGGTAGCATGGGCAATATCGTCATTGCCATACACCTGACAATCGGGAAAGGCTTGTAATAATTCTGCCACGCCCCCTGTGTGGTCGTGATGCAGATGGGTGAGCCAAATTTGGCTGAGTTGCAAACGATGCTGCTGCAAATAGGCTAATACAGGCGCAGCATCGCCTGTATCCACACAGGCAATGTGTTCGCCTGCTTGTAAGAGCCAAATGTAGTTGTCTTGAAAGGCGGGGATGGGGGTGATGGTGAGCATGGGATTAGGTATTCAGGAGCCAATATTGTAAGCCGATGAGGGTTTTACCATCTTGAATGGCGTTGTTTTGAATGGCTTGTTGAACTTCCGCACGGCTTAATAATACAGTTTCAACAAATTCGTCTTGGTCGGGTTGTAATTGGCTGTTGGCACTCACGCCATGCGCTTGGTAAAGATACATTTTTTCATCGCAAAAACCGGGGGCGGTGAAAAAAGTTGCCAACAATTCTACACGTTCCGCACAATAAGGCGTTTCTTCTGCCAATTCGCGCAACGCACACACAGCAGGGTCTTCGCCTGCATCCAGTTTGCCCGCAGGCAGCTCTAATAAGGCTTGGTTGGTGGCATAACGCCATTGGCGCACAAAAATCACTTGCTCATCAGGAGTAACCGCAAGCACGCACGCGGCACCGGGGTGGCGCACCACCACACGTTGGGTTTCCTTGCCATTGGGTAAACGAATTTGGTCGCGAGTGATGCGGATAAAACCACCGTCTAAAATCGGTTCGCTGCTTAATGGGGTTTCGGTTAAGTTCATGATAGGCTTTCTTTAGGCTTGAAACAAAAGGGGCTGTTGTACCGCTTGGGCGATGGCATCGGTGAGGGCTTGTAGTTGGGATGCGGTGATAAGATAGGGTGGCATCAGATAAATCAGTTTGCCAAATGGACGTATCCACACACCGTGTTGCACAAAAAAGGCTTGCATTTTTGCCATATCCACCGCTTGCCGCGTTTCCACCACCCCAATGGCACCTAACACACGCACATCGGCAACCGCAGGCATTTCGCGCAAGGGCATCAGTGTGCGTTGTAATTGCTGTTCAATTTGAGCAACTTGAGCTTGCCATTCGCCTCGTGCCAAAATATTTAAATTGGTATGGGCAACGGCACAGGCTAAGGGATTGCCCATAAAGGTAGGGCCGTGCATAAATACGCCTGCTGCTCCATTGGAAATGGTGTTGGCAATAGAGCGACGGGTGAGGGTGGCGGATAAGGTCATCATACCGCCAGTTAGGGCTTTGCCCACACACATCATATCAGGGACAATGCCTGCGTGTTCACAAGCAAACAGCTTGCCTGTGCGCCCAAAACCTGTGGCAATCTCGTCTAAAATCAAGGGTATGTGATATTCATCACATAAGGCACGGATTTGGCGCAAATATTCGGCATGGTAAATCCGCATGCCGCCTGCCCCTTGCACAATCGGCTCAAGAATAATGGCGGCGATTTCACGGTGTTGTTTTGCCAAAATGTTTTGCACAGGTTCGATATCACGAGCATCCCATGCACCATCAAAACGACTGCGTGGCGCAGGGGCAAACAGATGTTGGGGTAAAAAATGATGATACAGGCTGTGCATGGAATTGACAGGGTCGCATACGCTCATGGCACCAAAAGTGTCGCCATGATAACCGCGTGTGATGGTTAAAAATTGGCTGCGGGTTTGTCCTAAACTATGCCAATATTGCAATGCCATTTTTAACGCCACTTCCACCGCCACCGAGCCTGAGTCGGCTAAAAACACACATTCCAACGCAGATGGCACCATACGCAATAATTGTTCACACAATGCCACCGCAGGTTCATGCGTTAAACCGCCAAACATCACATGCGACATCCTATCCAGTTGTGCTTTGGCGGCGGCGGTTAATTCAGGGTGCGCATAACCATGTTGTGCTGCCCACCAAGATGACATCCCATCAATCAAACGTGTGCCATCTTCCAATTCAATATACACCCCTTGCGCTCGTGCCACAGGATAAACGGGCAGGGGTTGCGTCATGGAGGTGTAAGGATGCCAAATGTGTTGGCGGTCGAAGGCAAGATTAATTGGCATGGTGTGAACAACAAATAAGAAAGGGCGTATTATAACAAACCCCGTTCCATAAACGACACCGCTTGGCGATGGGTGATAATAAAATGGTCGAGCAAGCGCACATCAATCAAACTTAAGGCTTGCTGCAAACGTTGGGTAAAGACAATATCAGCAGAAGAGGGTTCGGGCGAAGCGGCAGGGTGGTTGTGAGCAATAATCAGCGCGGAGGCATCATGCGCCAATGCCCATTTCACCACTTCCCGAATATAGACGGTGTTTTCAGCCACCGTGCCGCGCGACAATTCCACTTGTTGAATCAACTGATTTTGTTGGTTTAACAATAATGCCAGCGACACTTCCACCCGTTCATGCCCTAATTGCAAACGCAAATAATCGGTAACGGCTTGTGGATGAGTAAACACCGTGTTTTGCTGTAATTCCTCGCCCAATACGCGCCGTCCAATTTCTTTCACCACCGCAAACTGCGTAAAACTGGCTTGCCCCATGCCTTTGTGTTTAACCAATTCATGCTTGGGCGCGTTCATCAATTTGCCCAAGCTGCCAAATTCGTTTAACAAATAACGTGCCAAATCCACCGCACTCATGCCGTGTGTGCCTGTGCGTAACAGCACCGCCAGTAATTCCGCATCGCTTAATGCCCCTGCGCCACGTTCCACCAATTTTTCACGCGGTCGCTCCCCAGCAGGCCAATGCTTAATGCTCATGATGTTTTCCCCAAAAATCATTGAAGGGCGGAATGTTCCGCCCCTGTTTTATGCTGCAACCAGTTCAAAACTGTGCGTTACCTTAGCCGATTTACCCAACATAATCGAAGCAGAACAATATTTTTCTGCCGACATTTGCACCGCTTTTTCAATCGCACTTTCTTTTAAATCATGTCCAAACACTTTAAAGTGAATATGAATTTCGGTGAATACGCGCGGGGTATCGTCAGCGCGTTTGGCAGTAACCGTGGCTTGGCAATCGGTAATGTGTTGGCGTTGCTTTTCTGCAATCATCACCACATCAATGCTGGAACAACCTGCCACGCCCATTAATAACAATTCCATTGGGCTGGCACCGCGTTTGGCTTGCCCTTCCACAGGCACACCTTCCATCACCACACTATGCCCCAATTCATTGCTGGCAACAAAACACATATTGTCCAGCCATTTAGAAGTAATTTGCATACCGTACTCCTTATTTTTCAATTGGTGTGGGTGAAACTAACACGCCATCTTCATCACAATAAACATAATCGCCTGTGTGGAAGGTAACACCACCAAAGCTTACAGGCACATCCACTTCGCCTGCGCCATCTTTAGCACTTTTACGCGGATTGGTGCCTAAGGCTTTCACACCAAAATCCATCATATCCAATGCCACGCTATCGCGAATAGCACCAAAAATCACTGCGCCTGCCCAACCATTGGCCGCTCCTGCACTGGCAATCATATCGCCCATCAAGGCACTATACAGCGAACCACCCCCATCCACAATTAACACTTCGCCATCAGAAGCAGAGTTCATTAATTGTTTGACCAAACCATTATCACGTTCACATTTAACCGTGCGCACCCGTCCGCTAAATTGTGCGCGGCGACCAAAATGGCGAAACTGGGTTTCACAAGAAGGCGTGTGGGGGGCAATGTCGATTAAATCGGCAGTTGAAAACTCAAAGACATGGCTCATGATGTTTCTCCTGTTGGTTGATGAGGAAGAAGGTTTCAACACACAGGACGACACATAAAGCGTCGCCCTACATGAAATGATTATATAGCAATTTTTAACGGCGCAAACGCAAAGCATTCAGCAATACCAGCAAAGAGCTGGAACTCATGCCCAAAGCGGCTATCCAAGGATTGACCAATCCTGCCACTGCCAATGGCACAGCGATAAGATTATAAGCACTTGCCCAAATCAGATTTTGGCGAATGATTCGTGCCGTTTTACGGGCTTGCTGAATGGTGGCAGGGATAGCAGTCATTTCATCATTCAGCAAGACAATATCCGCGCCATCGCGTGCCACATCTGCCCCACTGGCAACCGCAATCGACACATCAGACGCTGCCAACACAGGCGCATCATTAATGCCATCGCCTATCATCAACACTTTTTTACCTTGTCGTTGCAAGGTTTCCACATAAGCCAGCTTGTCTTCGGGAGTGGCTTCGGCATGAATATGGGGAATGTTTAAGGTTTGAGCTAAGGCTTGTACGGCAGCTTGGCGGTCGCCACTTAAAATATGTAGGTGTAAACCTTGTTGTGTCAGTTGTGCCAACATGGTGGGAATTTGGGCTTTGGTTTGGTCTTGCAGCAAAAAGGCAGCAACAAAACCCTGTTGGTTGCCTAAGGCAATCACCGTGCCATGATGTTGAATGTGTTGTAACTCGGTGGGCAGTGCGCCTGCGGTTTCTTGCACAAATTCAGGGCGACCAATCGACCATTGTTGGTTTTGTCCGTGTAGAGTGAGTTGGGCGCGTACACCATGTCCCACGCGATTAATGCGCTGTTCACTGTGAACGTGAAGGGTGGACGCGGTGGATAATTGGGCAATGGCACGCGCGATGGGGTGTTCTGATTGTTGTTCCAACACTTGAGCAAGATAGATGGCATCATCTTGGCTCAAGTTGTGAAACAGCATGATGTGTTGCACGGCAAGTTTGCCTTCGGTGAGTGTACCTGTTTTATCAAACACCACATCGGTGGCGAGTGCTAAGGTTTCGAGCGCTTGGCTGCCCGACACTAAAATGCCTTGTCCTGCTAACTTGCCTGTTGAAGCGGCAAGTGCGGTGGGTGTGGCAAGCGAGAGGGCGCAAGGGCAGGTAATCACCAACAGGGAAACCGTAATCCACAAAGCTTTATAAATATCGGCATACCACCACCAGCCCAAAAAGACAGGAATGGCAAATAAGATGGTACTTAGTACAAACGAAGAAGCGTATTTATCAGCTAACACAGCCAAACGCGGTTTTTGTGATAAAGCGCGGTCAAGCAGTTTTACGATATGCGCCAAACGGGTGCGGTTGCCCACTTCATCAGCGCGAATAATTAACGGGCTGGCAGTGTTGAGCGTGCCTGCGGTAACTTTATCGTGAGTGGTTTTGCTGATGGGGAGGTTTTCACCCGTGAGCATGGCTTCATCCACAGCGCTTTCGCCCGATAAAACCGTGCCGTCCACAGGAATCACTTCGCCCGCTCGTACCACAATCACATCGCCTGTTTTGAGTTTAACCACGGCGGCTTCTACGCTTTGTTCATTTGGATAATCGGGCAAATGATGGCAAAAAGCAGGTACCAGTTTCACCAAGCGTTCTGCCGCATCGCCTGCTTTACGCCGCGCGTCTTGTTCCATAAAACGACCCAGCAGCAGCAAAAACACCAGCATCGCCAAGCCTTCAAAATACATACCTTCGCCTGCATCACTAAAGAGGGCGTATAAGCCAGCCAGCGAGGTGAGAAAAATGGCAAGTGTGATGGGGGTATCCATGCCTGCACGGCGGTTTTTGATGTCGCGCCAAAAGCCTTGATAAAACGGAACGGCAGAATACAACAACACTGGCAACGCCATTAAAAATACGCCCCAATGCAAAATGGTGAGGTAAAGCGGTTCAATGTCGTTATAAAGATAAGTGGGCAGGGCAAACATCATGGTTTGCATCATGGATAAACCTGCCACCGCCACGCGAATCAGGGATTTTTTGCGTTCTTGTTGTGCGCTGGCTTCTGCTTTTTGTGCGTCATACGGTGCAGCAGAATAACCTGTTTGCTGAATGCGCAACAGGATATCGGATAATTTCACACGGCTGTCATCCCATTGAATGCGGGCGCGTTGGGTGCTGTAATTGAGTTCTACGCTAACGATGCCATTGAGTCGCAATAATTGTTGTTCAATCAGCCACACGCATGCCGCACAGGTGATGCCGTGTAGCATCAATACTGCCTCGCGCTGGTGTTCGGCTAAGGTTTCCACAAAATCGGCTTGCACTTCAGGTAAGTCATACAGTTTGAGCTGCTCTAAGATTTCGGGAGGGGGCAAACCTGCTTGTTCAGCTTGCGCGGTGCGTTGTTTATAGTAATTGCCCAAGCCTGCATCAATAATGCTTTGCGCCACCGCTTGACAGCCCGCACAACAGGTGGGGTGTTCTTGGTGTTCATATTGAATGGGCAATTCGGTATGAGGGGGGACAGGAAGTCCGCAATGGAAGCAGTTTTTTTCGTTCATGGCGGGGGATTTTACGCGCAAATGCAGGCGAAAGAAAAGGGTTCTGGTGTTATGAAAAAACCGCCTGCGTATCAACACAGGCGGTGATGTGAGTAAACGGTTTAAGCCGATTCAATGGGCAATTCAGTTTCGCTTAATGGGTCGATATACCAAATGTTGTCGGCATAATCTTGAATTGAGCGGTCAGATGAGAAATAGCCCATGTTGGCAATGTTGATTAAGGCGGATTTGAGCCATGCCGAACGATTGCGATAATGTTCATCGGCACGGGCTTGGGCATCAACATAGCTGCGGAAGTCTGCCATTAATTGATAATGGTCGCCATAGGCTTGCAACACATCGCTATAACGGTTTGGCTCATCAGGTGAGAACGTGCCAGTTACCACTTGTTTTACCACACGGCGCAAATCGCTGTCTTGTTCCATATAGCTGAATGGGTCGTAACCTTCGCGGCGCAAGGTTTCTACTTGCTCTACGGTGTTACCAAAGATAAAGATGTGCTCTTTACCCACACATTCCAAGATTTCAACGTTTGCCCCATCAAGTGTACCCATGGTTAATGCGCCATTGAGGGCAAATTTCATGTTGCCTGTACCCGATGCTTCCGTACCCGCCAAAGAGATTTGTTCAGACAAATCTGCCGCAGGAATGATGATTTGTGCCAAGCTCACGCTGTAATTGGGGATAAACACCACTTTAATTAAATCGCGTACACGTTCATCATTGTTAATCACATTGGCAACATCGTTAATCAAACGAATGATTTTCTTCGCCATGTAGTAAGCTGAAGCCGCTTTACCTGCGAAGATAAACACGCGAGGCTGCCAATCGGCATAGGGGTTTTCCAAAATCTTGTTATAGCGGTCGATGATGTGCATCACATTCAAGGCTTGACGTTTGTATTCATGAATGCGTTTGATTTGTACGTCAAACAAGGCTTCAGGGTTGATTTTGATGCCCAATTCTTTAGCAATATAGTTTGCCAAACGTTGTTTATTGGCTTGTTTCACTGCCGCAAATTCGTTTTGCACTTCAGGTTTATCCACCAAAGCATTCAGTTGTGTGAGGTGGTCAAGATGCAAACGCCAATCTTCTTCGCCCAAATGTTTGTCTAAGAATTGGGTGAGTGGGCGGTTGGCAACGGCAATCCAACGGCGTGGGGTTACCCCATTGGTAACATTGGTAAAGCGGTCGGGGAAGATTTTGGCAAAGTCGGCAAAAATCGAGGTTTTCATTAAATCAGAGTGGATTTTTGCCACGCCGTTGATTTTGTGTGAACCTACCACTGCTAACCATGCCATGCGAACGCGGCGACCGTTTTCTTCATCAATAATAGACACGCGACGAATCAAGTCATCATCGGTATAACCCATGGCGCGTAAAGCGTCTAAGAAATATTCGTTGATTTCAAAAATGATGTCTAAATGACGAGGCAATAAGCGACCCATTAAATCAACCGACCATGTTTCTAAGGCTTCGCTCATTAAAGTGTGGTTGGTGTAAGAGAAAATCTTACAACACATATTCCATGATTCTTTCCAGCTCAAGCCTTCTTCGTCAATCAGAATACGCATTAATTCTGGAATGGCTAATACAGGGTGGGTGTCGTTTAAGTGAATCGCGGTGGTTTCGGGCAACGTTTTGATGCTGGGGAAACGGCATTTATGACGGGCAATGATGTCTTGAATGGAAGCCGATACCAAGAAATATTCTTGTTTTAAACGCAATTCGCGACCAATATCGGTGGAATCATTGGGATACAACACGCGTGAGATGTTTTCATCGCTGGTTTGTTCGCGCATGGCGGCAAAATAATCGCCTTGGTTGAAGTTGGCTAAATCAAACGTGTCGCCAGCATGGGCTGTCCACAAACGCAAGGGGTTGGCAACATTGCCACCATAACCGGGTATCACTTCATCATAAGCTAAGGCAACAATGTGTTCGGCAGGCTGCCAATGCTTGATATTGCCATTGTGTTGCATATGACCGCCAAAATACACGGGATAGCGTTTATTGGGGCGGGCAAATTGCCAAGCCATATCGTTGTCTAACCATAAATCGGGTTTTTCAACTTGCTGACCATCCACGATTTCTTGTTTAAACATACCATATTGATAGCGAATACCATAACCCACAGCAGGCATACGCAAGGTGGCTAACGAATCCAAGAAACACGCCGCCAAACGACCCAAACCACCATTACCTAAGCCGGGGTCTTCTTCTTGCTCGCACACATCGGCAAAGTCTAAGCCGAGTTGTTGGAAGGCTTCGTTAAACGCATCGTAAACCCCTTCGTTAATCAAAGAGTTTACAAATGAGCGACCCATCAAAAATTCCATGGATAAATAATAAACTGTGCGTTTACCGTGGTCTTCGTGGCTGCGGCGGGTTTTTAAGAAACTTTCTGTTACCAAATCGCGCGCTGCAAACATGGCAGCATTCAGCCATTGTTGTGGTGTGGCTTCGCGTGGGTCCACACCCAAAATAAAAATCAGCTTATACACAATCGAACGACGCACGAAGTCCGCATCGGGCTTCGGCATCACATATTCATATTCGGGTAGCGGCAGTTGATTAACCATAATAATAAACCTGTATTGAATGAAAAATAATCTCTATTGGGGAGGCTATTCTAAAATGCGATTCTGCTTACTGCCAATCATTCTTTTTAAAGAAGCCCATTTTGTTCTAAATAGCAATGAAACTGTTGGTAGTGAACACAAAAAAGGGGAGGTAAGCCCCCTTTTTTTGCTGAATCATTTAGCACGATGGTGTGGGTGAGGTGGGTTCGTGGGCAGGCGGTAAGCGTTGAAACCATTGTGCAACAACGGCATTGACTTCCTCTGTGCCTTGTTTTTTCAAGCTGGAAAACAGTTGCACTGACACTTCTTGACGTTCCATAAAAGGTTTTAACAATTTTTTGACAGAAGACAAGGTTTTAATTTGGTCATTCTTGGATAATTTGTCTGCTTTCGACAACAAAATATGCACGGGCTTGTGGGTCAGCGCAAAAAAGTCAAGCATTTGAATATCCAAGGGTTTGAGTGGGTGGCGACAATCCATAATCAGCACCAAACCAATTAATTGTTGGCGGGTTTGGAGGTAGTTGCCCAGCAGTTCTACCCAATGTTTGCGTACGGCTTCGGGCACTTCGGCATAACCATAACCGGGTAAATCCACCATAAAATGATGGTTGCTTAACTCAAAAAAGTTAATGTGTTGGGTGCGACCGGGGGTTTTAGACACATAAGCCAAACGCACATGATTGCATAAGGTATTGATGGCGCTGGATTTGCCTGCGTTGGAACGCCCCACAAAAGCGATTTCGGCTTGGGTGGCGGGCAAGTCTTTCAGATGATTAACGGTGGTGAAGAATTTGGCGTTTTGAAATAAGTTCATCAAAGTCCCTTAATGGTTGAAACTTCGCGCTTGTGTCATTGGAAACAAGGTGCTGTTTAAAAATGTTGAAATAAACATGGCTATGGAAAAATACGGTAAATTTAGTATAGAATACCATGTTTGAAGAATAATCGGTTTAGTCGGTGTAAATAAAGTCCGACCAGAGTATGAGAGAATAAGGGTGTTGCGGTTTCGCAATGCTACAATCAGGAGCCTTTCCATGAAACGTATGACCTTGTTGATGTTGGCTGCAGTTGGCAGTATGGCTGTGGCTGCCCCTAAAGGGGATGTTGCTAAAGGTAAAGAAATTGCCAACAATATTTGTGCCGCTTGCCACGCTGCCGATGGTAACAGTGGTATTGCCATGTATCCTAAGCTGTCTGCGCAACATGCGGCTTATATTATTAAGCAAACAAAAGACATCAAAGAGGGTAAACGCACCACAGGTGCGGCGGCTTCAATGGTGCCAACAGTGGCGAATTTGTCTGACCAAGATATTGCTGATGTGGCAGCTTATTTTAGTAAGCAATTCCCGAAAGCTGGTGAAGCCAATCCTAAGCAAAATTTTGAATTGGGCGCGAAGATTTTCCGTGGTGGCATTGCCAGCAAGAAGATTCCTGCGTGTATGGCGTGTCATGGTCCGAATGGCGCAGGGATTTCGGCAAATGGTGTCGATGTAACGGCTTATCCTCGTTTGGGTGGTCAGCATCATGCGTATGTGGTGGAACAGTTGAAAGCCTATGCTTCTGGTAAACGTACCAGTGCCAATAGTATGATGGAAGATGTGGCAAAACGGATGTCGGAAGAGGAAATGAACGCGGTTGCCAACTTTATTCAAGGTTTACATTGATTGGTGTTGTAATCTGAATTTGGGCTGTCTATACCAGATGATGTATAGGCAGCCCAAATTACGTTGCTGTGTGTCAAGTGATTGTGTAATTTCTGATTGGTTTTTTTTATAACCATGCTTTCTGTTGGGAGAATCCGTTAAAATCGGGATTCTCTGCTGGGTAGTTTGTTTTTTGTTATGACTAAGAAAATTCCGCTTATTCGCCGTCCGTGGTTTGCTTTTTTAAGTTCGATGCGCTTTGCTGTGGCATTGTTGTGTGTGCTGGGGATTGCTTCGATTATTGGTACGGTGTTGCAGCAAAATCAGCCTATGGCTAATTATGTGGTGAAATTTGGTCCTTTTTGGACGCAAATTTTTCAGTTTTTAGGCTTGTTTGATGTGTATGCTTCGGGCTGGTTTGTGCTGATTATGTTGTTTTTGGTGATTAGCACGGCATTGTGTTTGTGGCGCAATATTCCGCCTTTTTTGCGTGAGATGAAGTCGTTTCGGATTCAAGCCAGTAAGCAGTCGTTGGCTGCGATGCGACACAGCCAAGTGTTGGCGGGTAAGATTTCGCCAGAAGTGGCAGAACGTTATTTGGCGGTGCAAGGGTTTAGCAGCAAACGGGTGGAGCGGGAAGATGGCTCGGTCTTGGTGGCTGCCAAAAAGGGGGCGATGAATAAGTGGGGTTATATTTTTGCGCACTTGGCGATTATTGTGATTTGTGTGGGCGGTTTGATAGACAGTAATTTGCTGCTGAAAATGGGTATGCTCACAGGTAAGATTGTGCCTGATAATACGGCGGTGTTTGCGAAAGATTTTAAAGCGGAAAGTATTTTAAGCGACACGAATCCTTCATTTCGCGGTAATGTGAATATCACGGAAGGGCAAACGGTTGATGTGGTGTTTTTAAATGCCGATAAGGGTATGCTGGTGCAGGATTTGCCATTTAGTGTGCAATTAAAACGGTTTCATATTGATTTTTATAACACGGGGATGCCGCGCGACTTTGCCAGCGATGTGGTGGTAACGAAAAAATCGGGCGAAGTGATTGAGCAAACCATACGGGTGAATCATCCGCTCACGGTGGATGGCATTACGATTTATCAAGCCAGTTTTGCCGATGGCGGTTCAGATTTGCAGTTTAAAGCATGGGATTTATCCACTTATAACAGTCAATCGGCTGATTTAAAAGCCACTTCAATGAACACGTTTCCTTTAAATATGGGGGAACAAAAGCAGTTTAAATTGGAGTTTGACCAATTTGCTGCATTGAATGTGGAGGACATGAGTCAGCCTAAAGAGAAACAGGGTGGCTTGGCAGCAACGCTGAATGATGTACGCGCGGTGAAACAAGAAAAACGGTTTACCAATATTGGTCCCTCTATTATTTATCGTTTACGCGATGCGGCAGGACAAGCCGTTGAGTTTAAAAATTATATGTTGCCTGTGAAGCAAGAAGAAGATTATTTCTTTATCACAGGCACACGTTCAGGCTTAGACCAACAATATCGTTGGCTACGTTTGCCTGCGGATAGACAGGGTTCAATCGATACTTTTATGGCATTGCGTCAAGTGATAGCCGATAAAACGATGCGTCCCAAAGTGGTGGCAACTGCGGTAGCGGGTACGGCAGACCATTTGCGTCCACAATTAGAACAAGCGGTGGATAATATGCTGACCTTGTTTGCGCGTGGCGGCTATTTGGCATTAAATGAGTTTATCCAAACGGTGCCTGAAGCCGAGCGGGGCAGAATGCAGGAATATTTCTATCAAATTTTATACAGTGCGATTAATGCCGCATTGGATACCACCTTAGCCCAACAGCAGCAAGCAGCATGGGCACCCGATGACACCCGAGCGCGGTTTTTATTGCATGCGATGGATGCCTATACAGGCTTAACCGAATATCCTTCGCCTGTGTTGTTGCAACTAAATGGTTTTAAAGAAGTGCGTTCATCAGGTTTACAGATGACCAAATCACCGGGGGCATCGTTGGTGTATTTGGGTTCGGTGTTGCTGGTGTTAGGAACGGTGTTTATGTTTTATGTGCGTGAAAAACGCGCGTGGTTATTATTTGAAGGCGATAGTGTGCGTTTAGCCATGTCGTCTAGTCGCAATGAACGTGATTTGCAAAAAGAATTTCCCGAGCATTTGCAACGCTTGGAACAATTAGCGAAGGACTTAAACCATGACTCAATCTCTGGATAAAACAGCAGGTAAGTTGCCACAACATGCTTTGCTGGAACATAAATCGTTTTGGCGTTCGTTAGATATTAAAGATGGATTGTTTGCGCTGGCAATTTTGGCGGTAGCAGGGTTTGCTCACTATACGTTGCCTCACCATATGGATGGTTATGAAGTGGCGATTTTGTGGAGCAGCGCCATTAGTACCATCGCATTGGGTTGGTTTTTTAAACCTTTGCGTTGGTTTTTGCCTTTAAGTATTGCTTTGGCTTATGGTGCGGTGCAGCTTTATGCGGGTCATTTTGATAATGGCAACCGCTTTTTATTGCGTTATTTTTTAAGCAGCCAATCGGCGATTATGTGGCAATGTGCGTTTGTGTTTTTTGCTTTGTTTTGCTATGTGGCAGGCGCGATGGTTGCTGCTAAACAAAAAACAAATAGCAACACGCTGCTCGGGATGGGAACGGCTTTTGCTTGGGTATCGGCATTAGGTGGGTTTACAGGCTTATTGGTGCGTTGGCATGAAAGCTATTTGCTGCGCCCCGATGCAGGGCATATGCCTGTGTCGAATTTATATGAAGTGTTTATTTTATTTATGGTGATTACCACACTGATGTATTTGTATTATGAAAACAAGTTTACCATGCAGCGTTTGGGTGCATTTGTGTTTGCCTTTTTAGCAGTGGTGGTGGGCTTTGTGTTGTGGTATAGCGTGGCGCGTGATGCCCATCAAATTCAACCATTAATTCCTGCTTTACAATCGTGGTGGATGAAAATCCATGTGCCTGCCAATTTTATTGGTTATGGTGCGTTTTGTATGGCTGCAATGTTGGGAACGGCTGAACTGTGGGCATTAAGTGGTCGCCCCAGTAGCAAATGGTTGCCCGATGCTGCTGTGATTGAAGAAGTGATGTATAAAGCCATTGCGGTGGGCTTTTTGTTTTTTACCATTGCAACGATTTTAGGTGCGTTGTGGGCAGCCGATGCGTGGGGACGTTATTGGAGTTGGGACCCCAAAGAAACATGGGCGTTTATTGTGTGGCTGAATTATGCAGTATGGTTGCATTTACGCTTGGTGGCAGGTTGGCGCGGTAAAGTGTTGGCTTGGTGGGCAATTATTGGTTTGTTTATTACTGCTTTTGCTTTTATTGGTGTGAATATGTTTTTAAGTGGTTTACACTCTTATGGTGCATTGTAAAATTGCCAAGAATGCTGTATATTTAAGCAGTTTGAACATTCAAAATTAAAACTTAGGCTGGAGATGTTTTTCCAGCCTAATATTCATAAAAAATACGATAATATAGCCATATATTGAAATGTAATATGGCATAACACATTACAAAAAAGGAAGCAATCATCATGGCGGTGCGTTTTCCACGCAAAATCACATTTATCATGTTGATATTTGTTTTGTTGCTGATCACTTTGATGGGGAGCGGAATATTCGCATGGCTTTTTCTGAGCGAATTAGCCACACAAAAATACGGTATCATAGAAACCCCTATTGCCCATTATATGTGGTGGGGGATTATGATTGTGCAGTTAGTGGGATTGGCGGTGTTGGTACGCTATATGTTGGTATGGATACAACAGAATGCCACTTATCCTGCTGCATGGGTATTGTCGGCACGTTTGCGTGCAGCGGCGTTATTATTAGCGTTTTTAGTATTGGGCAACGTATTAACATGGCTCAACTGGAAACCCCAAGAAAGCTGGGCAGACTATTTTCTAGGGGGCTTACTGATTGCCTTGTTTGCCACCACCGTGATTATGACGCGCCGTGCCATTAAAGTGGAGGGTGCAGCAAGCGATTGGATTGCCGATATTGAAGCCGAAGCCCAAGCCAAAGAAATCTTTTGGCAAGACATCCATAGCCGCCATCATAAAATTCCCCCTTTGCCCCCTATTGCGATTGAACATATCCACAATAGCCAGCCCCAATATCCCTTAAACACCCGTTTTGAACGCATAGCTGTTGCTGCGGAGCAATTTACCGCCCTAATGATGCCCCTAGATGGCATAACCAATTACCAAAACACCTTAGAATGTTTTGCCAAACCGCACAACCAAGCCATTTTAAACATCTTTAAAGAAGACCTTGCCCAAGCGTGGGGCATTACCGATAGCCAAAGTAACCGTGAACAAGTCCAAGAGTTGCTCTCGCGTGCTGCCAACAGCTATAACGAACGGTTTAGCAACTGGAGCGAAGGTGGGCAGCAAATTTTGCACAATCTCGAAGACTATTTTAACCAACTGGGTTTACATCTGGGCGACCGCAGCACCCTGCGTAACACCCCCATATCAGGCTTTGACTTGGTGCGTGTGCCTATCTTAGTGCGACGCGGTTTTATGTTGGGCTATTTAAGCGAACAAGAAAGTCGGCAGTATTTAGAAGAAGCAGGCTTATATATCGTGCGCCATTATCCTAATTGGAAACAATTTGCCTATTCCTATTTAGTGAGCTATTTAGAATGGCATTATCGCGAACGCGCCAAGCTCATTCATGTGGCGCATACCCGCGTGCAAATTGCCGAATACCTGCTCACACAACCCAATAGCATTGTGCAACAAAACCCCTTAGATGGCTGACAAGGCTTGCTTCTTTCCCATAAACTGCTAAACTCTTTACTCTCTTTTACAGATACACCATACACAATAATGAAGCACACAGCCTTACCCATTTTATCTTTTTATCAATCTTAATTTTGGGCAGCCCTGTTTTAAAGAGTGGCTGCCTATTGTTTTAAATTACTAAGGAAAACAAAAAACTATGGATTTAAGCTGGTTAGCCGAGCCGCAAACATGGATAGGTTTTGCCACCCTATTAATCTTAGAAGTCGTGTTGGGGGTGGATAACCTCGTCTTTGTTGCCATTTTAGCCAACAAAGTCAAACCCAAATTACGCGACCACGCTCGTATTGTGGGTTTAACCCTAGCCGTATTGATGCGTTTAGTGATGCTGGGCTTTATGGCACACATCATGACCTTAACTGCCCCATTTATGCACATTGCAGGATACCCTGTGGCGGGCAAAGACCTGATTATGCTGTTTGGCGGTTTATTTTTGCTCTACAAAGCCACCACCGAACTACATGAACGCTTAGAAGGCGTGAACCACTTTGCCGTTGCCGACCACAACAAAAAACACGCTTCCTTTTGGAGTGTTGTGATTCAAATCTTAATTTTAGATGCCGTATTCTCCATTGATGCCGTGATTACTGCTGTGGCGATGGTGGAACATGTGGTGGTAGCAATGGGCGCGGTGGTGGTCGCCATGACGTTGATGATACTTGCCAGCAAACCCCTGACCGAATTTGTGGATAAACACCCCACCGTAGTGATGCTGTGTTTGGGCTTCCTATTAATGATTGGTTTTAGCTTGATTGCGGAAGCCTTCCATTTTGCCATTCCCAAAGGCTATCTCTATGCAGCGATTGGCTTTTCTATCCTGATTGAGATTTTCAACCAAGTTGCCCAACGCAACACCAAGCGCAACGACTATATTGGCAGCTCATGGCGACAACGTACGGCTGAAAACGTCTTAGGCATGATGGGAATACGCGAAAGCATCTTGGCAAAAGCAGGCAACGAAGCCAAAGACGACAGCCATTTTGAAGAAAACGAAAAATCCATGATACGCAGCGTATTAACCTTAGCAGAGCGTCCTATTTTGGGCGTGATGATACCGCGCCGCGACATTGAACGCTTGGATATTTCCCAAAGCAAAGCCGAACAAAAACAACAACTGCAAACCACACCATATTCCCGTTTATTAGTGGTGGGGAAAGCAGGGGTAGATGAACCCTTGGGCTATATCAATAAAAAAGACTTATTAAACCAAGTATTAGCCGATGGTGAACTCAATATTCATGCCGCATTGCGTCAGCCCCTCATTCTGCCCGACAGCACCACCGCTTTAAACGCCATCGAATTATTCCGCCAAAACAGTGCCGATTATTCCCTTGTGGTAGATGAATTTGGTGCGGTGTTAGGCATGGTAACCATGAAAGATTTATTGGAAACCATTGCAGGCGAGTTCCCCGAAGAATTTGAGCGCACCGAAGAACCTTCTTTACAAGCTGATGCCGTCAATCAAACCTTAATTGTGGATGGGGCATTAGAATATGTGGAACTTGCTCCGCAGCTTAATCTGCCGCCACCAGAAGAAGATGCCGATTATCACACCGTAGCAGGCTTGATTATGGAGGAATTGCAAACGCTGCCCGAAGTGGGCGAATATACTGATTTTCATGGTTGGCGATTTGAAGTGTTGGAAAAAGCAGGGCAGCGTATTGAGCGCGTGAAAATCAGCAAACTTGGTGAAACAGAAGAAGATTAAAAATAATTGCAAAAAACGCTTGACAGCTTTTTTAGAGATTACTATAATTCTATCTTCAATTCCCCGATAGCTCAGTCGGTAGAGCGACGGACTGTTAATCCGCAGGTCGCTGGTTCGAGCCCAGCTCGGGGAGCCAAATACAAAAGCCCAGTTTATTGAAACTGGGCTTTTTGCTGTCTCTCCAAAAGCCCATCTTATGATGCAAAGCCACCCTTCATCAAATTTTCTTTTTGGTTGAAACCCCGCCATTGATGGCGGATCATTCAAACAGGGGGGGCGTAACCCCTTCTGTTTCAGAGCAACACACAGGGCGACGCTTGATGTGTTGTCCTGTGTGTTGAAACATGGATACAAGCGGTTGGTACCTTATAAAAAAACAACGCCTATCATGGGCGTTGTTTTTTTTTGCGAAGATGCACTTAGAAAGTGTAGTTCAATGCAACACGATATTCACGACCTGCACCGGGTAAATCACTGCGTTGGGCGTGAGGGATATAATTTTTGTTGGCAATATTATTGATGGCAAAATTCACATTCATTTTGTCCTTACCAAAAGGTTTCCAGTTGGCAATAATATCGGTTACGCCATAAGAGGGTTTATCGCGGGTGGTGGCGGTAACAGTTTGATGAGACAAGAAAATAGTATCTTGCTTGTTCAATTTTTCCACTTGGCGATGTTGTACACCAATTTCTAAATTCGGTTTAGCAAAACGATAGGACAATGAACCCGTCCAAGTGCGACCAGTACGCATTGCATATTCAGGCTTATTGCTTAAAAGTTCACCATAAAATTTCGGCTTACTGTGGGCAACGCCTAAACGCGCGATCCAACCGTTTTTACGGAATGATGCGCCCAATTCATAGCCTGAATTTTTCACTTTACCCGCATTGATAATTTCTGAGTAACAGGTGCGGTTGCCCCCTGTACACAAGTGATTATTGCGACCTGTGGTGGTGCCTAAGGCATCATTGATATTTTGCCAGAAATAGCTGCCTTCAAAGCCAAAAGTGCCGTCATTGTAGTTAAAACCAATTTCGGTGTTTCTGGCTTTTTCTGCTTTGGTGCCATTGGCAATGGAAACGATACCACGCGCACCATGTGCCATTAAAGCATCATGCATACGAGGGCTACGAGTGGCATAGTTATGGCTAGCGCTCAAGCTCAAAGCAGGCAGGGCTTGCCAAATCACACCCACGCTAGGATTCACGGCACCATCGCTTACTTTTTTGCCATCCATGGCTTTAAAATTAAAATGGTCATAACGTAAACCTGTGGTGAGCGTTACATTTTTAATATCCGTAATCAGCTCTGCATAAGTGCCCACATCTTGTTTTTCTTGATTGTTTATCCCTGCAAGGAAAAATTGATTGGGTTTCACTTCTTGAGTGCGGTAGTTCACACCATATTTCAACAACATATTATCCCGAATATTGGAATCAAAATTGACATTGGCACCAATGGTTTCCACTTCGGTTTTGGTAGAACCCGTATTGCGATTGCCGCCTGCATAGCCATTACCTGCATCGCTGGCAGACCAACGACCATGTTCCATGCGATAAATATTGGCATTGGCAGCTTGAGCAAAGCCTAAATCTTTCGCCGTCCATTCCAAATTGGTGTTGGTAACGCTCATTTTACGCATCGCAGGGGCTTGGCGTGCCACAGAAAGGTCGCGGGCAATAGAAAATTCTTCGCGCACCAAGCGGTCGCCTTCATGTTGCTCTTTCATATGGCTCAATGCAAAGCGATGGTCGCCCACATTTGCACCAATTTTTGCCAGATAGCTGATTTTATCCAATGCGCTATACGGTACTTTATTCAAACCTGTTGCTGAATTAATATAACCTTTACCGCCTTCATATTCATTTTCATTGACGCGGTTGCCTGCGATTAAGTAGTCAAACACCTCGTTTTTGCCAAATACCGACAAGCCATAGTTATGACCATCATTGCTGCTGTATCCTGCATTGATTTTGGCACCAAAATTAGGATTGCTGCTGTTTTTCAATAAATCTTTAGCATCTAAGGTTTTGGCAATGATGGCACCATTGGTTTGACCAATACCTGCTGATGCGCTGCCTGCACCTTTTTGCACCGATACAATTTTCACCAAAGCAGGGTCTAACATATGACGACCTTGGTGATAGTGGATTTGGCTGTCGGAATAAGCATTGTCTAGCTTAATATCCACCGAGTTTTGTCCCATATTGCGGATATACAGATATTGCGATGTACCATTACCGCCGCCGATGGCAATTGCAGGTTCATCTTTAAACAAGCCGCGTAAATCGGTTTCGGTGCTTTCGTCTTTTAATTGGGTGGTAACCACATTGGTTTTAACTTTCATCCCTTGGCGGTCGCCCGTAACCGTTACGGTGTCAAGATGCGCGGTCGTGGTTTCGGGGGGGAGAGGCTGTATCAGCAAATGCAGGAACAGCAAATAATGCACCTAATACAGCAGTTGTTAAAGGGACGGGTTTAAAATGAGTCATCCTGTATATCCTTGAATTTAAAATGGTTCAATCTTAAATTATTTACTGTTTTTTTTACTTCATAAATAACAATAATGATTATCAATAAAATGATTGCAGATATTAACAGGATTTTTCATCATTGTAAAAAAGTTTGTAAAAAAAACGCTGCTTGGATAGCAGCGTTTTGTATGGATGCAACGTGATTATTTGCTGGCGGCGGTGGCAGAAGCAGTGGAAGCGGCTTCGGCTTTCGCGCCTGCGGCAGCGTTTTCGCCCCATGCAGCAGGGTATTTATAGCCTGCAAAACGGGTTTTGGCATATTGTTTAAAGTCGTCTGAATTGTAGGCAGCCGTAACGTCTTGCAACCATTTGCTGTCTTTGTCTGCCACTTTCACTGCCGACCAGTTTACATAAGCATAGCTTGGCTCTTGGAACAAGGCTTCGGTGAGCTTCATGCCTGAGCTGGTGGCGTAGTTGCCATTTACAATCGCAAAGTCTACATCTTGACGGCTGCGCGGTAATTGTGCAGCTTCTAATTCAACGATTTTGATGTTTTTCAGATTTTCGGCGATGTCGGCTTTAGAAGCGGTGAGTGGGTTAACATCGGCTTTTAATTTAATCCAACCCAATTCGTTTAACATCACTAAAGCACGAGCGAAGTTAGAAGGGTCGTTAGGGGCAGACACGCTCACACCATCTTTAACTTCTTCCAATGATTTTAATTTACCAGGGTATAAGCCCAAAGGTGCGGTTGGCACTTGGAAGGCTTCAGTAATGTTTAAATTGTGTTTGGCTTTGAAATCATCTAAATAAGGTTTGTGTTGGAACACGTTTAAGTCTAATTCGCCTTCTGCCAAAGCCAAATTAGGACGCACATAATCGGTGAATTCAACCAATTTCACTTGATAGCCTTGTTTTTCTAAGGCAGGTTGAATTTGGTCTTTTACCATGTCGCCAAAATCGCCTACGGTTGTACCAATGACGATTTCTTTTTTCTCGCCTGTGGTGGGAGCAGAGGCAGCAGAAGCGGCTGATGCTGTGCCAGAAGCAGCAGGGGCAGCAGGTGTGTTTTGGTTTTGACCGCCACAAGCAGCCAATGCCAACACGAGGGCAGACAAGGAAAAGGTTTTCAATACATTAACTTGCATGGTTTACTCCAAAAAGGGAAAGAGGATAGGGGATGTTTCAACGTTTATCGAGTTTGCGAGCAATTTGATTGCCCAAAGTTTGTATTAATATCACTAATAAGACTAAGATGGCAACAATAAAGATGATGACTTCGGTTTGATAGCGATAATAACCATAGCGAATGGCTAAATCGCCCAAACCACCACCACCAATCATGCCTGCTGCCGCGCTGTATGATAATAAACCAATCGCCAGCACGGTAATGCTGGACACCATGCCTGCGCGGGCTTCATTGAGCAAAACTTTGCGGATAATGGTTAATGGTGTTGCGCCCATGCTGGTGGCAGCTTCAATCACGCCACGCGGCACTTCACGCAAATTTTGTTCGACTAAACGGGCAAAATAAAATAAACCCGATACGCTTAACACCAACGAAGCCGCCACAGGACCGATGGTGGTGCCTACAATGGCGCGTGTGGCAGGAATCATGGCAATCATTAAAATCACAAAGGGAAAAGCGCGCATTAAATTGACCAGATTATCCAAAGTGAAATGCAGGGGGCGATGGTAATAAAGCTGACGATTACCTGTTACAAATAAGCCCACGCCTAATAAGGTGCCAAATAAAGTGGCAACGGTGGTGGATAAACCCACCATAATAAAGGTTTCCCATAAGGCTTGTATGATTTCGCCGCGCATATTGCTGATGGTTTGCAAGGCGGGAGCAACTTGTGTTTCACTCATCTTAATCTTCCTGTATCAATTCGCGCCCGATTTCGGATTGTGCGTGTAACTGGTTGTCTTTAATATTAACAACTTCCAATAGCTTGCCTTGGTGCAATAAAGCGGCGCGGTCGCATAAGCGGCGCAATACACTCATCTCGTGGGTAACAATGACAATGGTAACGTTGAAGCGATGATTAATATCGGCTAAGCATTCTAAAACGCTGCGAGTGGTGGCAGGGTCGAGAGCGGAGGTGGGTTCATCTGCCAAAATAACGCTGGGGCTAGGTGCAAGGGCGCGTGCAATGCCTACGCGCTGTTTTTGTCCACCTGATAATTGGGCAGGATAATGTTGGGCGCGGTCTGCCAATCCCACAATCTCCAAGCATTCGGCAACACGCTGTTGAATTTTATCGCTTTGCCAACCTGCAATTTCTAAGGGAAATGCCACATTATCGGCAACGGTGCGGTTGCTTAATAAATTAAACTGTTGAAACACCATGCCAATATTTTGCCGCGCTTCACGCAGTTGGGCAGCATTCATACTGGTTAATTCTTTACCGTTTACAGTAACGGTGCCGCTATCAGGTCGCTCCAGTAAATTAATCAAGCGCAGTAAAGTGGATTTACCTGCGCCTGAATAACCCATCAAACCAAAAATCTCGCCTTGTTCAATGCTCAAACTGGTTTCTTCTACGGCAGTAAACCAGCTTTTATCACGATGTTGATAACGTTTGGCAACTTTATCTAAAATAATCATGTTTTATGCTTTGTAATCAATCCATACAACGAAGCCCGATGCGAAAGAATCACAACGGGCTAAAAAATATAACAGCTTAAAATAAAAAACTCTGCACGCTTTAGCTGTTTTTTAACGCCCGCAAGCTGTATCAAATCGGCGCTTAATCCATAAGTTAGAATTAAACTGTAATTTAACTTCAACGTCAAGCAGTTTCTTTTTCATTTTCCTAAGTTTAATTGATTTAAACAATCCTTACGGCTGCTTCAGATGATTTTCTGACCGTTTGGTGTTTAAGCCACTCTTTTTCAATAAGAAAATTTAATGTTGATTAGAGTGGGAAAACTAAATCAGTGCATGACTTGGGCTAAGAATTGTTTGGCACGGTCGCTTTTGGGGTGGGTGAAGAACGACTCGGGCGTGGTGTCTTCCACGATTTGTCCGTGGTCAACAAAAATAATGCGGTCGGCAACTTCGCGCGCAAAACCCATTTCGTGGGTAACACACATCATGGTCATGCCGCTGCCTGCCAAGTCTTTCATCACTTTTAATACTTCGCCCACCATTTCAGGGTCAAGGGCGGAAGTGGGTTCATCAAACAGCATTACTCGTGGTTCCATTGCCAAGCCGCGTGCAATGGCAACGCGCTGTTGTTGTCCACCTGATAATTCTCCGGGCATGGCATCTTTTTTGTGCGCCAAACCCACACGGGTGAGCAATTCAACGGCTTTGCGTTCGGCTTCTGCACGGCTGACTTTTTTCACTTTCATGGGAGAGAGAATGATGTTTTCTAATACGCTTAAATGGGGATATAAATTAAAGTGTTGAAACACAAAGCCCACTTCAGCGCGTACTTGGTTTAAATCGGTTTTGGGGTCGGCAACATTAAAGCCATCTACCCAAATTTCGCCTGATTGAATACTTTCGAGCTGATTGACGGTGCGAATCAGGGTGGATTTGCCACTGCCTGAAGGTCCACACACCACCACCACTTCGCCTTGTTTGATGTCGAGATTGGCGTTGTTGATAACGTGTAAGTCGTGGAAGTATTTGTTGACGTTTTTGAAACTTACCATGATTTTGTTGCTGTCGATAATGGTCATTGTTGGGCTTTCTGTTTATTTTTGAATGAGATGGTTACTCAGTTGAACGTATTGTTCGGGGGCAATATGTTCGGCGCGGTCTTGCGGATTGATGTGGACGGCAAGTAAGTCGTCATCGTTGGCAAGGTCTTTAAGGTTGTTGCGTATGGTTTTGCGCCGTTGATGAAACGCTTGTTTCACTAATTGGCTAAAATGGGCAAAATCATGTGCTTTGCCTAAACGATGGGCAACGGGAATCATGCGAACCACAGCAGAATCAACTTTAGGTGCAGGGTCAAACGATTCGGGCGGCACATCAATTAAGGATTCCATATCAAAGAAATACTGCAACATCACGCTCAAGCGTCCATAATCGTTGCTTTTAGGTGTTGCCACCATGCGTTCAACCACTTCTTTTTGTAGCATAAAGTGCATATCAATGACTTCATCTGCCACTTCGCTTAAGCGAAAGAGGAGGGGTGTGGAAATGTTGTAAGGCAAGTTGCCCACAATTTTTTTTCTGCCTACGATGCTGTGAAAATCAAATTGTAAAACATCGCCTTCGTGAATGATGAGTTGGTGGGCAAAAGGCAGGTTTTTTAAGCGTTTGACAATATCGCGGTCAATTTCTATCACATGCAGTTGTTTGAGTTTTTGGGCTAACGGCTCGGTGATGGCGGCTAAACCCGGTCCAATTTCAATCACAATATCATCAGGCTGTGGGCGAACGGCATTCACGATGTCGCTGATGATGCGGGTGTCTTGTAAAAAATTTTGCCCAAATCGTTTGCGGGCTTTGTGTTCTTTCATTGTTTATTGGCAGGGGAAAAAATTTAAGGGCATATTGTAGCGGAAAAATTTGTGCTGATGGGTTTTGTTGATAAGATGGCGCTTTTTTGGGGAGGATAAAGATGGCTTTGGTGTATTTGGCTTCGGGCAGTCCGCGCCGCCGTGAGATTTTGCAGCAATTAGGTTATCAGGTGGAACGGTTGGTGGCGGAAATTGATGAAACGCCTGATGGGGGCGAAACGGCTTGGGATTATGTGCAGCGTATGGCGCAGGAAAAAAATGCTGCCGCCGTGCAAAAATGGTATCAGCAGTGTGATGATGCCCCTGCTGCGCCTATTATCACGGCTGATACAACGGTGGCACTGCATAATCAGATTTTGGGTAAACCGCAGCATGCAGAACACGCACAAGAGATATTGTCGGCTTTATCGGGCAACACGCATCAGGTTTTAACGGCGGTGTGTGTGTCTTTTCAAGGGCAAACGGAAAGTGTGGTGCAAAGCAGTGATGTGTGTTTTAAAACGCTAACGTCTGCTGAAATTCAAGCCTATATTGCTACGGGCGAGCCGATGGATAAGGCTGGGGCGTATGGTATTCAAGGTTTGGGCGGGGTGTTTGTGCATCATTTAGAAGGCAGTTTTACGGGGGTGATGGGTTTGCCTGTGTATGAAACGTGTGCATTATTGGCAAAAATGGCTTATGTGGTGCCGCCATTTTTACCGAATTTGATTAAAAAATAGGCAATTTAATAAGCTATTTGTTTTGTATGGATAAATTGGACTTATCCACCGCTTTTTTGCCGAGTTATCCACAATGATGGGGGATAAGTTGGGGAAAATGGTTCCCCCAACAGATTTATGATTGCCAATGGCGTTTGGCAACTTTGTGAATGCGTTTTAACCAAGCACGTTGGCGGGCTTTGCTGGGCAGTTTGTCGGTGGCGTAATACCAGTATTCATATTCGGCAAGTAAGGTATTGATTTCGGGGTCGTGAATGTGGTTGGCTTGTAGCCATTGTTGTAATTCGTGGGCAGACCAAGCTGCAAGGCGTTCATCGTCTTCGCCTAAGAATGTGGCTTTGAGCAGTAAAAAGCCTTCTACCAATGGCTCTTGTTCTTGTCGTCTTCCTTCGCGCCACCACCACCAAATGGGGAAACACGCCAAAATCAAACCCACCGCCAACACCAATGCGAAACTGCTGATGTTAAAGCTGCCTAAGCCCAATAAGGCAAATAGGCTGTTTTGCCGACTTTGGTCGTAATTGACGACCCATTGTTGCCAATAGAATTGTCCTGTTTCTGCCCATGTTTGCCATGTGCTGTTTTGGCTGGGAAGCAGTTCGCGTTCGTTTTCGGGCAAGGCTGCGTCTAATCCGCCTTGGATGCGTCCTGATACTGCGCCTGTGGGGTCAACGCGCAACCATGCTTGTTCATTGGGCAACCACACTTCTGCCCATGCGTGGGCATTTTTGCTGCGGATTTGCCAGAAATTGCCATTGCTTTGGTATTCGCCCCCTAAATAGCCTGTTACCACGCGAGCAGGCACGCCTGCCGCCCGCATCATGACCACAAAACTTTGGGCATAATGTTCACAAAAGCCTCGTTTATGGGTAAACATAAAGGTGTCGATGCTGTCCATGCCTTCGGCTTTGGGTGGTTGTAGGGTGTAGGAAAACTGTTGGCGGCGATAATAGTTGAGCGTGTTATCCACAAAAGAGCGCACGCTATTGGATTGTGTTGCCAGTTGTTGTGCTAATTGACGGGTGCGGAAATTACCGCTCGCAGGCAGATGAAGATATAAGGCTTGTTCGCCCTCTTTTAATACATGAGGTAGGGTATCGCTGGCGGTGGCGGTGAGTGCGACCCGCCGTAAACCATCACGACTTCGCACACGTAACACATCGCCCAAACGCACTTGCATACTGCTTATGTTGGGGTTGGGTGGAAGGGGATAATCTAAGGCAGGAATGATGCCGTTTTGGTCGCGCAATATCATTTGATAATCGAGCATTTGGGCAGCAGAACGCGCTTGCGGTTGGGCGTTGTCAATGTAATCATTTGCCACCGCGCGCCAACTGATGCCGTTGAAGTCTGCCATAATGATGGCGCGCCAATACAGTTCTTGTTGTTGCGGTTGGCGACCATTGAAGGTAACGTTGGCAACCAGTTCATTGCTTTGCACCAAATCGCTGATGCTACCAGGTTGCATGGTTTCTGATAAACCCGTTTGCGCTTTGCCTTTGTCTTGTTGTGGAATACGCCAAAAGGGTTCGTTTTTGCGTGGTACGGCAATAAACAACACCGCCATTAAAGGCAAGGTGAGCATTAAGGCTTGTGTGCCTCGTTTGGCTGCTTCTTTGCCATCTAAACCGCATAACACCGCAAAACATATGCTCACCATAAAGAGCGACAATAAAAGCCACATTCCCACCAAGAGGCTTTGGTTAAACAAAACCGATGAGCCTATTAAAAACAACATCGCCAACAGCAAGATTTGCAAATCGCGTTGTGTGTTGCCTTCATAGGCTTTCAGCATAATCATTAGTAACAAAAAGGAAATACCGCCTTCTCGTCCCACCACGCTGCCCAATTGTTGCCACACTAAACCGCCGCCCACCAAGATTAAGCCAATTAAAACGGGCAGGGGCATTTTATTGAGATTCAGTTGTAACAACACCATACGCAAAAGCCACAAGCAGGCAAAAACGACCATCACCGCAGGCGGCAAAGCAGTTAGCAGAGGCAAAGTAGTCCACAATAAAGCCAATAAAATGGTTGCCATCACTGCGCGTGAAGGGGGATGTTGCAAGAAAGCAGGATTGAGAATAATCATGATGTAATGTGTGGAAATGTAGTTATTATGTTGAAGCGGTTTACCATAAAGCTAAGGCGGTTAAACAAATTTCTCGTTGCCCTTTTTGCGGCACAATGGTGCGTTGCGGCAATTCTAAGGTGTAAAGCAAACCGCGTTGTTCTGCTTCTAACACACGGTAACACAATAAACCTGCCAACCGTTCAACTGCGGTGCCTGCGGGGTAGTCTAAATAAGAAATCACGGTGTTATTGATAGCCGCAGGCGGTTCTTCAAACCGTTTGTCTAATAATTGCCCTGTTTTGGCATAGGTTTTCCATGCGATATGTTGCAAGGAAACGCCTTCTTGATGGTCGATTAAATACGATAAATCATCGCCACCGACAATAGGTGTACTCTTGCGTTTTTCCTCTTCATTCGGAGTGCGGCTGGCAGGGGTTTCATGTGCGATAGGGGCAGGATAAACCACCGCATCGCTGGGCCAATGCCAAATACATTGCACCATGCTTAAACCAAAGGGCGCAACCGATGCCGTGCGTAATGAGGGTACACGCAAATAGCCGCGCATTAAGGTGGGAATTGACCATTGAAACATGCTAGGCGTGTTTGCGCTGATGTGCCAAGCGTGCCACAGCTTATCAGGTGCAGTATTGGGATTGAGAAAATCATCTTCACTGCACAGCCATAACCAACGGCGGCGATGATTGTGAGATGAAATCAGCTCTAACGTGGCTGTTCCTCCTGCAAACACTTCTTTTGGCATTTCCACATCAATGCGAAACGCCAATAATTGCCGAAAGTTGAGCAAAATTGCCACCACCAAAAAACCAGCCAACCAAAATGCCGCCACATAAGCCAAATTGACCTGATAATTTACCCCCACCAGCCATAACAGTCCCACTAATACCACCAAGCCCGCGCCCAAGCGCGTGGGGCGGCAATAAATCGCTGCTAGGGTGGGCGTGCGTGATGGGGCAACAGGCAAACGATGTTTACTGAACAGCCACATGATTCAAAATATCCATCAATAATTGACTGCTGCTCAAACCCTGTTGCACAGGTTGCAAACGATGATTGGCAACAGGAATCCACACCGATTTAATATCATCAGGCAACACATGCGGACGACCATGAATAAATGCCGATGCTTTGGCAGCTTGTACCACCGCCAAACCTGCTCGTGGGCTTAATCCTGTTACAAAACGTCCTGATTGGCGCGTGGCTTGCACCAAACGGAACACATAATCTGCTGCTGCTGTAGCAAATTTCACTTGGCGTACTTCTTCTTGCCATTGTTGCAACAGCGCAGCATGGCAAACAGCTTGCAAAGCAGGCAAAGTTTGACGGCGGTCGCCTGCAAAATATAATTGTTTTTCCGCTTCAGGCGCAGGATAACCCATGCTCAAACGCATCATAAAGCGGTCTAATTGAGATTCGGGCAGTGGGAAGGTGCCTAATTGTTCGGTGGGGTTTTGCGTGGCAACCACCAAAAAGGGTTTGGGCAGCGCATAAGTGGTGCCATCAACTGACACCTGTTGTTCTTCCATGGCTTCCAGTAATGCCGATTGCAATTTAGGTGAAGCGCGGTTGATTTCGTCTGCCAATAAAAAAGAATGGAACACAGGACCGGGGTGAAACTCAAATTTACCCTCATTGGGGCGATAAACATTCACACCCAATAAATCAGAAGGCAACATATCATTGGTAAATTGTACACGGCGATAGTCCAGCCCCAATACTGCTGCCACACCATGCGCCAATGTGGTTTTCCCCACCCCTGGCACATCTTCCAATAACACATGCCCACCTGCTAAAACAGCAGTGAGTAATTGTTGTAACACATTTTCTTTTCCCAAAATCAGCTTGTTAAGCTGTTGTAATGCGTGTTGAATAGATGGATTCATCATGTATTCCTTTTTTTATTGAGATTGAAACCCCACCATTTAGGGTGGAGCATTGGGGTGTAAGCCCAACCAATTCAGAGCGGCACGATTTTAAGTGTCGTTCTGAATATTGAAACATAAACATACCCTTATCAATTCGAGCCTTTCTCTTGAATGGAACTGATTCCACTGGAAAGCAATGTTTGCTTTTTTCATCTTATTGATATGTATGCTGCCCGTTTTGTTGTTGCGAACAAAACGGGCAGCAATATTATAGCAACAGCGCATCAAAAGATAACCCGAGCTAACCTAATTTTAAACAAAACGGTGTATTCACGCTTTTTTAGGCAAGGGCAATTTAATATGCGGTTTCTTTTGTGCTGGCTTTAATCCCAACTCAATTTGTTGGGCATCGCTTAATAAATCACTCCAATCGCCTGTTTGATACCAATATTGACCGTCTAATTCAATAGGGTGTTGAATACGTTCGCTGCCGTTGCCACATTGCAAATCGGCTTCTTTACAATATTTATCACAGCCCCAACAAATGCGTTCAGGATTTTTGGGAGCAATGGGAAATTTTTTTGCCATGATGTTTGACCTAATTAAAAAAGGCTTGTCAAATAAAAAAGCCCCGATGGGTTGGGGCTATAGGTTAAGCAATAATTTCAATGCCTTTGTGTTGGACAAGTGTGAGCAGTTTCAATGCTGTGCCGCTTGGCTTTTTTACCCCTCGTTCCCATTCTGAAACCAGCTTGGCGCTAATATTAAGATAATTGGCAAAGACGGCTTGTGAAAAGTTTGCTTTCTCTCTAATTTGACGAATTTCTTCAGGGGAAAGCATTTTTACTGGCGTTAAACAGTTTTTGTCAAACTGCTGCATTGTTTTTTTGTCCATTAAACCTGCATCAAATAAATCAACAGCGTTTTCGTGGATCATTTGTGCAATTTCATTGTTGTATTTCATTTTGTTTTACCTCAATTAAGGCACCGCGTTGAAGCAGTAATTCAATTTGTTCAGTTTGATAAGTTTCGTATTGCTGCGCTAATAGTTTCAAACTGGCTAAATCTGTTGCGGAAATATTTTCTTGTTTATTTTTAGCAAAACCAACGACAAAGAAATGGTTTTTGTTGATACGATAAAAAATGAGCGAACGATAACCGCCTGATTTACCTTGCCCTTGTCGCGAAATACGTTGCTTAATGATATTACCACCTAAGTTTGCGTCAATTAAGCCCGCTTCAGCTCTTTGAATCGCTTCAAGAAGTTGAATATCAGTAATCTGCTGCTTTATGGCAAATTTGGCAAATGCTCTTGTTTTGAAAATTCTCATTTTATTTTCTATGCTCTTTAGCGGTATGGTAAAAAATTAAAATCAGCTTGTCAATTTATTGGCAATAAAAAGCCCCGAACATTCGGGGCAATGATTATTCTGCAAGGCGTTGATTGTAGCTTTCCATGCATTTATTGCATGAATTTCAATTTGGCATCATTCAATGGCAGTCAATGTACAGTCTAAACTTTTAACTAAAATTGCCGTTTGACTTAATGCTTATCTGAGGGAGTTGGCATAGACTTGTTTTTAGGGCATTTTAACGGTGTTGGTTGGCGGGAGACTACGCATCAGGTAAACGCGACATCCACCATGCGCTGCCTAAGCAAATGATGGCAGCCACCCCTGCTACCCACCATCGTTCAGGAAAACGCCATAATAACATCAAACACGATGCTGTCATCATGGAATAAGCTAGATATTTGGCATGGCGCGGAACGGAGCGATTGCGTTCCCAATTTTGCACCATGGGCCCAAAATAATGATGCTGATGTAACCAACGATGAAAACGAGGTGAAGCGCGCGCCCAACATGCGGCTGCCAGCAACACAAAAGGCGTGGTTGGCAACACAGGCAAGAAAATGCCCAAAATACCCAAGCCCAAAGCGATTGCCCCCAATATCCAAAATAAGGAACGAACAATCATGATGTTTTCCGATGAATGGGGCAACCACGGGGAATATCCAATTTATCCCAGCCTGTTTGTCCCATTTCTTCTAATAAAGCGATGTTGCGTTCAAAAATGGCGGCTGCATCGGGAAAGGCGGCACTGGCTTTGGCGATGCTGTCTTCCCGAATCAGATGCAGCGTGGGATAGGGCGAACGGTTGGTGTAATTGCTAATATCATCGGCATCGGTGCCATCAAATTGGAAATCGGGGTGGAATGGGGCAATTTGTATCACGCCCTCTAATTCATTATCCACAATGGCTTGTTCAGCAATATCCAACATATCGTTAAATACGAAAAAATCGGGAAACAAATCAGGGTGTATCAGCAGCGTGGTTTCTAAGGTGTCGGCAGGGGTGTTGCCCAATAATTGTAATTCGCGGTCAAGGTCTTCTAAAAAGCCATCTAGATGTTTGGCATGGCTAATGCTGATGCGAACGCGGTTTTTCACATAAGGTGCTTTGGCAAATGGGCAAAGGTTTAAACCAATCACGGCTTTTTCAAGCCAAATTCGGGTGTGTTGAATCAGAGTGTCATCGTCGATAGATTGCATGGTGTGTTAAACAGTGAGTAGTAATTCTTATTTGCAATCATAAAACGTTTTGCGTGGAAAAGAAATAAGCCACTCAAAATGGGTTTTGAGTGGCTCAGTGAAAAGAGGGTTAATCTTGTTGCTGTAAATGACCTAATGGCAGGGCAGTGGTGTTTTTAATTTCTTTCAACACAAAACTGGATTTTGCATCTTGTACACCAGGGTGTGAGAGCAGGGTGTCGAGTACGAAATGGGAAAAAGCGTTCATATTGGGAAAGAAGGTATGCAATAAATAATCGGTTTCACCCGTGAGCGCAAAACAGCTCAACACTTCAGGCCAACTTTGAACGGCATTGGAAAATTGTTCGCGTGATTCGCTGGCTTTATCAATAGACACCCGAATGAAGGCTTGTAAACCTAATTGCACCGCCACAGGCGATAATAAGGCAGCATATTGGCGAATGATGCCTGCATCTTCTAATTGTTTTAAACGGCGCAAACAAGGTGAAGGCGACAATGCCACCCGTTCAGACAATTCCACATTGGTTAAGCGACCATTGTTTTGCAATACTTGTAAAATTTTCAGATCGGTTTTATCTAAAGTAATTTGTGCCATGATGGGATTCCTTTTTCTTCTTTGGGGCGTATTAAATAATGAGCGGGTAAGTGGCAAGAGCGCAGTCTTGCCAAACGATTTTGTTATTTTTCCTGCATACAGGTGCAATATAAGGTAAATTTTGTTAACGCACAATGGTTTAAAAAATAAATTATTTGGCACACAAAATCCCCATTTTTATTCAATTTTAAATTTAACTTGTTAAAGCCGAAAAAAATGAATGAATTTGGGGAATTATGTAAAGAAAAACTTGCGAGCCAAGCCGTTTAACGCCATAATCTTTGGCGTGTGCAGGAGAGCGTTGTGTTGAGAAACAACATAACCACCGAAGGCGCAGACACCCTTAAATCGCTCAGGTAAAAGGACTGTACACATCAATCATCTGGAGAGTGGTGCGGCTGCACCCACCGAAGGGGAAAAGAGGGCGGTATGCCATCGAAAATCTCAGGTTTCAAGGACAGATAGGGGCGCGTGTGAAGCATCGCAGCCTTTAATCTATGGAGAATCCAAACATGACGACTTTGAAAACCACCCCTTTCAATCAAGCTCATCGAGACGCTGGCGGCAAATTAGTTGATTTTGCTGGCTGGGAGTTACCTGTGAACTATGGTTCACAAATTCAAGAACATGAAGCGGTGCGTACCGATGCAGGTATGTTTGACGTATCGCATATGTTGGTTTCTGATATTACAGGCGAACACGCTAAAGCATGGTTGCAAAAATTATTGGCAAATGATGTGGCAAAACTTTCATTTGTGGGTAAGGCTTTGTATTCTGCCATGCTCAATGAGCGAGGCGGTGTGATGGACGATTTGATTGTGTATCGCGGCAATGAAGCCGAAACGCAATACCGCATTGTTTCTAATGCTGCCACGCGCGAAAAAGATTTGGCTCAGTTTCGTCAAGTGGGCGAAGCCTTTGGTGTTCACATTACACCGCGTTATGATTTGTGTATGTTGGCGGTGCAAGGTCCTAAAGCGATTGAAAAATTATTAAGTGTGAAACCTGATTGGGCAGCAACAGTGCAAGGTTTGAAGCCTTTCCAAGGTGCGGATTTGGGCAATGATTGGTTTGTGGCGCGCACGGGTTATACAGGCGAAGACGGTGTGGAAGTGATTTTACCTGCCACAGAAGCCGATGCGTTTTTTAAAGCCTTGCATGCTGCGGGTGTGCAGCCTTGTGGCTTGGGTGCGCGAGATACTTTGCGTATGGAAGCGGGTATGAATCTGTATGGCAATGATATGGATGATGATACCAGTCCTCTGCAAGCAGGTATGGCATGGACGGTGGATTTGAAAGATGAAAACCGCGACTTTGTGGGCAAAGCAGCGTTGGTGGCTTTGAAAGAGCAAGGCGTAGATGTGAAGCAAGTGGGCTTGTTGTTGGCAAAAGGCGGTGTTTTGCGTGATGGTATGGAAGTGATTACCGAGCAAGGTAAAGGCTTAACTACAAGTGGTGTGTTTTCGCCTAGCTTGAAGCAATCTATTGCGATTGCGCGTGTTCCCAAAGCGTTTGATGGCGACAGCGCAAAAGTGGTGATTCGCGGTAAGGAAGTGGATGTGCGCGTGTTGAAATTGCCTTTTGTACGCAATGGTCAAAAGCAGTTTGATTAAGGCGTGAAGAAACGTGTAGATAATGCATTGAGGGTTATCTACACGTTGGATAATTTGGAAAGATGTTGGTAATTGATGGATAAAAAAACGGAAATAGGTAATCGCGGTGAAGAAGCAGTGCGCGATATCTTGAAAACTTTGCAAGGCTCATTAATTGCGGGTTTTATTCGTTCAAAAAATATTTGCTATTATGGTCGCAATTTTCAAATTGATTTTTTGGTGTTTGTACCTAAAATAGGTTTGGTAATTGTGGAGGTAAAAAATTGGCGTGGAACCATCAAGGCAACTTCAAAAGACCAGTGGACTCAAGAGTTTAAAAATAATACTCATGAATATGGCAATGCTTCTTTGCAAGCCTTGAGAACAGCAGGAATGTTGTTACAGATTCTGGAAAAAGGGGGCATGAATAAATATCCGATTCGTCCTGTGGTGGTGTTTGCACATGATGATGCAACGATTTTGAGAGCCAATAAAGCGCATTTGGCACCACAAACGGATATTATTAGAAAATCCATGTTGGAAAATTGGTTACAAGAAAATTCAAGCAGTGAAATCAATTATCGGTTTTCACAAAATGATTTTGATGCAGTTAAGAATATTATTATTCAATATACACAAGAATATGTTGCAAAAGAAATGTAAATGGCTATTTAGGATATGGATAGTTGGTTTAGTAGGTGTTTTAGCCGCTTGTGATGCGAAAGATGCGTGTTTGGATCAGGGCGGTTCATATAATGAAACCACAAAACAATGTGAAAAATAGGTGGTTCAACTTTTTTCAGGGTGTCCTCCTATCGCCCTGAACGGCTGCCCGAGTGTTTTTATCTCCTTTCTTACTTTGGGCAGCCACCCTTTATCACTACAATGGAGAGAGCAATCATGAGCAAGAAAATTTTGTTGTTGGCTGGCGATTATGCCGAAGATTATGAAACCATGGTGCCGTTTCAATTTTTATTGGGTTTGGGCTATGAAGTGCATGCGGTTTGCCCCAATAAAAAAGCAGGCGAGACAGTTGCGACGGCTGTGCATGATTTTGAGGGTGAGCAAACGTATAGCGAGAAACGTGGGCATAATTTTGCGTTGAATTATGATTTTGACGCGGTAAACACGGCTGATTATGTGGGCTTGGTGATTCCAGGGGGACGTGCGCCTGAGTATTTGCGTTTGAATCCGCGTGTGATTGAAGTGGTGCAAGAGTTTGATGCAGCGAAAAAGCCGATTGCGGCAGTGTGTCATGGCGCACAATTATTGTCGGCGGCAAATGTGTTGCGCGATAAACGTTGTTCGGCTTATCCTGCTTGCGCGCCTGATGTGCGTGCGGCAGGCGGTGAATATGCGGATATTGCGGTAACGGAAGCGATTACTGATGGTCATTTGGTAACGGCTCCTGCTTGGCCGGCTCATCCTGCATGGTTGAGTCAATTTGTGAAGCTGTTGGGCGCAGAAATTAAGATTTAGGCAGTGGTTTGAAGGTATGGCGGGTGGAATACTCGCCTTCTGTTGTTTGTTGGCAGGAAATGATGTTGGATAATGGCGCAACGCGGGTAAAGTGAAGCAAAATGGCAAGCAGTGTTCGCAACTTGGCACATGCTTCATGCAGCCATGAGCCAACATGATATGGATTGTGAATAAAGGGAAGATAAATCCGCGTAGCTGATGAAACCGCTTGATTTTGAGTGAGTTTGCGCGGTGGTGGTATTGTTTATTGTTATAAATAATCAAGCGGTGCAAGCGTATCGGTATTAAATAGAAGAATAGGATTTTGAGCCATCTTGTGGGAAACAAGATGATGTTTTTTAAAACGCCAATAGGTTTGTTGGCATAATATGATAGGTCTTTTTTGACAACTGGAGTGAAACCATGAGCAATATTCCTGCTGATTTGAAATATGTTGCCAGCCATGAGTGGTTGCGTTTGGAAGCCGATGGCACGGTAACGGTGGGTATTACGGAACACGCGCAAGAATTGTTGGGCGACATTGTGTTTGTGGAGCTGCCTGAAGTGGGCGCGAATTTGGCTGCGGAAGAGCAAGCGGGTGTGGTGGAGTCGGTAAAAGCGGCTTCTGATGTGTACGCGCCGATTGCGGGTGAGGTGGTAGAAATCAATCAAGCCTTGGTGGATGCGCCTGAAACAGCTAATAGTGAGCCTTATGGTGCAGGTTGGTTCTTTAAAGTGAAACCTGCGAATCCTGCTGATTTAGATGGTTTGTTAAGCGCGGAACAATACGCGGCTGAAATCGAGTAAGATGACAGATAAGAAAACCGCTTGGACGATGGTTCAGGCGGTTTTTGTGTTGGGGACAAGATAAATTGCTTGGTGTGTTGTCTTGCTGGGGAAGCGTGATGTTGTTATAACAGACGGTTGTTGAAATAAAACGGGAGCGATGATGAAAACGTTAGGCATGATAGGGGGCATGAGTCCTGAAAGTACGGTGTTGTATTATCAAATCATTAATCGGGAAGTGAATCGGCGTTTGGGGGGTAACAACAGCGCCAATATCGTGATGCACAGTGTGAATTTTGCGGAAATCGCGGCGTTGCAAGCACAAGGAAATTGGCAACAAGCGGGTGTGTTGTTGGCAGATAGTGCGCAAAAGTTGGCGCAAATGGGGGCGGAAGGTTTGGTGTTGGCAACCAATACCATGCACAAGGTTGCCGATGTGATTCAAGCAGCCGTGGCAATTCCATTATTGCATGTGGTTGATGCAACGGCAGCCGCGATTCACGCGCAAGGTTTGGATAAAGTGGGTTTGTTGGGTACGCGCTTTACCATGAGCGATGGTTTTTATACGCAGCGTATGCGTGAACTCGGCATTACTACGGTGTTGCCTAATGAGGCGCAACGAGCTGAGATTCATCGGGTGATTTTTGAAGAATTGTGTTGTAATCGTTTCACGGATACTGCTAAGCGGTATTATCAGCAAGTGGTGGGGGATTTGCAGGCACAAGGCGCACAGGGTGTGATTTTGGGTTGTACGGAAATCGGTTTATTATTGCAGGCACAAGATTGTGTGTTGCCTGTGTGGGATAGTGCGGTCATTCATGCGTTGGCTGCGGTGGAATGGATTTTAGGTTAGATAAACGAGATGTTGTTGGATATAAATCGCTATTCATGGTCGGTGTTTCGACATGAAAGTAAGCAGTTGGTGGCTTTGGCATTACCGATGATGTTGGCGCAAATCGCGGCAGTAGGTGTGGGCTTTGTGGATACGGTGATGGCAGGGGCAGCAGGTAAAGATGAATTGGCGGCAGTGGCGTTGGGCAGCGCGGCATTTTCTACCTTATACATCACTTGGCTGGGGGTGATGACGGCACTGAATCCGATGATTTCGCAGTTATGGGGTGCGGGTAAAACGGCAGAAGTGGGCGAAACAGGGCGACAAGGGCTGTGGTTTGGTTTGCTATTGGGCATGGTGGGTATGCTGTTGTTGTTGGCAATGGTGAAGCCGTTTATGTGGTATTTGGATTTGCCTGATAAGGTGGAGTATTCATTAGCTTTGTATTTGATTTTTGCCGCTTTAGCCATGCCTGCTGCGATGTTGCATCGGGGCTTGCATGCGTATGCTGCCAGTTTGAATCGTCCTAAACCGATTATGTGGGTCAGTTGGGCGGCTTTGTTGTTGAATATTCCATTGAATTATGTGTTTGTGTATGGCAAATTGGGGATGCCTGCTTTGGGCGGTGCAGGATGTGGTTTGGCAACGATGTTGGTGTTTTGGTTTAACGCGGCGGCTTTATGGTGGTATATTAAAAAGCAACCTTATTTCAAACCATTTGGCTTGAATGAGGGTTTTTCTTTGCCTGATTGGGCGTTGATGAAGCATATTTGGAAACTGGGTTGGCCGATTGGCTTTTCGTTTTTTTTAGAAGTGAGCCTGTTTTCTTTTATTGTGTTTTTGATTGCGAAATTTGGTGCCGACCATGTGGCAGCGCAGCAAGTGGTGATTAGTTTAACCAGTTTGATTTATATGATACCGCAAGCGGTGGGCGCAGCAGCAACGGTGCGGGTGGGCTATGCCTTGGGCAAAGGGCAAAAGCAACGGGCGCGTTATTTGGCAGGGGTGTCGGTGGTGATGGGCTTGTTATTGGGCTTATTCACGATGGGTGCGTTAATCTTGTTACGCGAACCGTTGGCGCGTATTTATACCGATGATATGGGGGTATTGGCGTTGGCTGCCAGTGTGTTGCTGTTTGCAGCCGTGTTCCAATTATTTGATTTTACGCAATGTATTGCTTCTTATGCTTTGCGTGGTTATAAAGTAACCAAAGCGCCTATGGTGATACACGGTATTGCATTTTGGGGCTTGGGCTTATTGCCAGGGTATTTATTAGCCAATCAAGGTGAAATGGGCATTTATGGTTTTTGGACGGCGTTGATTGTATCGTTAGCGGTGGCGGCAGTTGGGCTGATTTGGTTTTTGGAGCAACACAGTATGCGCGTGGCGCAAGGTAGGCATTAATGGAATTACAACACAATGTAGATTTAAGCACGCTCAACACGTTTGGTTTGCCTGCGCGGGCGCGTGATTTTATTGAGTTAAACGATGCAGCGGATTTGCCTGCTTTGTGTCAAATGGCGGGTTTTGACCGTAAAACGGTGTTGTGGCTGGGCGGTGGAAGCAATGTGTTATTTCGGGGCGACTACGATGGCTTGGTGGTTAAAATGGCTAATCGAGGGGTGCGCGAGTTAAAACGTGAAAACGGTAAAGTGTGGTTGCAAGCGCAAGCAGGCGAAGTGTGGCACGATTTTGTGTTGCACACTTTAGATTTGGGTTTAAATGGCTTGGAAAATTTGAGCCTTATCCCCGGTACTGTGGGCGCATCGCCTGTGCAAAACATCGGTGCTTATGGGGTAGAAGTGAAAGAATTGATTGATTCCGTGAGCTGTTTTGATTTGGAGCAACAGGCGTTTGTGGAATTGAGCAATGCGGAATGTGAATTTGCTTATCGTGAAAGCCTGTTTAAACAAGCGGGTAAAGGGCGTTATGTGATTGTGGCGGTAACGTTTGTGTTGTCTGAGCAATTTACTGTGCAAGCACGTTATGGCGACTTGGCGGCGGTTTTGGCAGAAAATTGTGGTAATCGTGCCATTACAGCGCGTGATGTTTCACAAGCGGTTTGTCAAATTCGTGCCAGTAAGTTACCCGACCCCAAAGTGTTAGGAAATGTAGGGAGTTTTTTTAAGAATCCTGTGGTATCGGTAAAATTGGCGCAAAGTTTATTGACCAATTATCCTAATATGCCGCATTATCCGCAACCCGATGGCAGCGTAAAATTAGCAGCAGGCTGGCTCATCGACCAATGTGGTTTAAAAGCGTATCGTATGGGGCAAGCAGCCGTACATGATAAACAAGCATTGGTGTTGGTTAATTTGGGTGGGGCGTGTGCAGCAGAAGTGGCAGCGTTGGCTGCTAAGATTCAAGACACGGTGCAGCAACGCTTTAATGTAACGTTAAGCCCCGAACCCAGTTGGTTGTAAACAGAATTGAGGAGACGTGATGGCACGGCAAAATACATACACACGGATTATTGAAGCAGGCTTGCTGCTATTTAATGAAGAAGGTGAACGCAATATCAGCACCAACCATATTGCAGCCCATTTAGGCATCAGCCCCGGTAATTTGTATTACCATTTTCGCAATAAAGATGAAATCATTGTGCAACTGTATCGCCAATATGGTGAACGCATGGTGAAATGCTTACAAGAAGCTGAGGCGGCACACAATATTCATGATATGGCAAACTATTTCAGCCATATTTTTGATGTGATGTGGGACTACCGCTTTTTATTTAGCGGCGTGAATACCTTATTGGCGCGCAGCGAAGAATTGGTGGGGGAACACAATGAATTTACCCAAGCCAAACTCTCGCCGCTCACACTCAAAATCATGTTGCAATTAATGGAAGCAGGCATTTTAAAAGGCAGCCAACAAGATATGCACGATTTGTGTTTGAATATTTGGTTGGTAACACGCTATTGGTTTGACTTTGATGCTGCCATGCGCGGACAAGGCAAGCTGTTGCCCGATTCTAAAAAACTGGGTGTGTTACGCAATTTTAGCTTGATTCGACCTTATGTGGCAGAAGCCCATTTGGCAGAATTTAACGAAGTGATTGCCCGTTTGCAAACTGAAAAAGTAGCAAAATAAATCATATTAAAACATCACTTGTAACAAATAGTTAAATCTTACAACAAGCCTAACGGAAGGATACAACCGTTAGGCTTAATTATTAAGAACTAGCCGAAAGTGTTAATCGTGTTAAGAAACGTATATAATGGCTTTATTGCTTGATTTAACCAAGCATAATCGTGATAAAACAGCCATGTTTACCAACAAAATGGCACATAATAAATAACGCAGGAATACCACCATGAATGTAACACGACGCCAGTTTTTTAAAATTACGGCGGCAGGCGCGGGTGCGTCTGGCTTGGCTGTAATGGGCATGATGCCAACCCAAGCGTTTGCTGAAGTGCGTCAGTACAAACTATCACGGGCTTCAGAGGCGCGTAATAACTGTACTTATTGTTCCGTAGGCTGCGGCACCTTGCTGTATAGCTTGGGCGATGGCGCAAAAAACGCTAAAAAGAAAATTTTTCATATCGAAGGCGACCCCGACCATCCTGTGAGTCGTGGTTCATTATGCCCCAAAGGTGCATCGCTGATTGATTTTGTTAACAGCGAAAACCGCTTGCATTATCCCGAAGTACGCGAAGCAGGCAGCAATGAATGGAAACGCATTTCATGGCACGATGCGCTCACTCGCATTGCCAAACACATCAAAGCCGACCGCGATGCCAATTTAATTGTGAAAAACGAACAAGGTGTGCCTGTACACCGTTTGCCCACCTTAGGCATGCTCACCGCTTCGGCAGCTTCCAATGAAACCGGTATTCTGACGCAAAAATGGATGCGTGCTTTAGGCATTGTGGCAACCGATGCTCAAGCGCGGGTGTGTCATGGTCCAACCGTATCGGCATTGGCATCGACTTTTGGTCGTGGTGCGATGACCAACACCTTTATGGACATTCAACACGCTGATTTTATTATGGTGATGGGCGGTAATGCTGCCGAAGCCCACCCCGTTGGTTTCAAATGGGTGATTGAAGCGAAAAAGAAAAAAGGCACCAAATTATTTGTGGTAGACCCTCGCTTTAACCGCACCGCCGCCGTTGCTGATTTTTATGCGCCTGTACGCTCGGGCAGCGATATTGCCTTTTTAGGTGCATTAATCAACTGGTTGATTGAAAACAATAAAATCCAATGGGAATACGTTAAAGCCTATACCAATGCCAGCTTTATCGTGGCAGAAGGTTTCAACTTTGACGAAGGCATGTTTAGCGGTTATGCAGCCGATAAGAAAAAATACGACAATACCACATGGTATTACGAATTAGACGAAAACGGCTATGCCAAAACCGACCCCACATTAGAACATCCGCGTAGCGTGTGGCAAATGCTGAAAAAACACTATTCACGCTACACCTTGGATATGATGAACACCATCTGTGGTACCCCCAAAGAAGACTTCCTAAAAGTTGCCGAGGCGTGGGGTGAGATGGCAGCGCCCAATAAAGCAGGCACCATTTTGTATGCCTTAGGCTGGACGCAACACACCTATGGCAGCCAAATCATTCGCACTATGGCAATGGTGCAACTCTTGCTAGGTAATATCGGTATGGCAGGTGGGGGCGTGAACGCCTTGCGCGGACACTCCAACATTCAAGGCTTATCCGATTTAGGCTTATTATCAACCCAATTACCGGGTTATTTAGCCTTGCCAAATGAATTTAACCATCCCACTTTTGCCGACTATATCAGCAAGCAAACCCCCAAACCCTTACAACCTAACCAATTAAACTATTGGAGCAACACCCCTGCGTTCTTCGTGAGCTTCCTCAAATGGATGTATGGCGAAAACGCAACTGCTGAAAACAACTGGGGTTACGACTGGTTGCCCAAATGGGACAAAATGTATGACATTTTGCAACTGGTTGAATTAATGTATCAAGGCAAAGTCAATGGCTTATTGGTACAAGGCTTTAACGCACAAGGCTCATTCCCTGATGCTCATCGCGTAACCGAAGCCTTCTCAAAATTAAAATACATGGTGGTGATGGACCCCATCAAAACCGAAACCGCGTCTTTCTGGGAAAACCATGGCGAAGCGCATGATGTTGACCCATCCAAGATTCAAACCGAAGTGTTCCGTTTGCCCACACCTTGTTTTGCCGAAGAAGCAGGCTCAATCGTGAACTCCTCACGTTGGTTACAATGGCACCACCCTGGTGCAGAACCTCCGGGTGAAGCCTTGCCCGACTTAGATATCTTGGGTGAACTCTATCTCATATTGAAAGACATGTATGAAAAAGAAGGGGGCACCGCACCCGAACCCATTACCAAATTGGCTTGGCACTACGCCAAACCACACGCCCCTGCGCCTGAAGAAATGGCAAAAGAATCTAATGGTCGTGCGTTAGCCGATATTAAAGATGCAGATGGCAACGTGATTCGCAAAAAAGGCGAATTGCTCGATGGTTTCCACCAGTTGCGTGATGATGGCACAACCGAATGTGCGACATGGATTTTCTCGGGTTCATGGACACAAGCGGGCAACCAAATGGACAGACGCGATAACACCGATAGCGGCTTAGGCAATACCCCTAAATGGGCTTGGGCTTGGCCTGCCAACCGCCGCATTCTGTATAACCGCGCTTCTTGCGACCCAAGCGGCAAACCATGGGATGCGAATCGCACCTTAATCAAATGGAATGGCGAAAAATGGGTAGGGGCAGATGTGCCCGACTTTAAAGCCGATGCCGCTCCTGATTCAGGTATGAATCCCTTTATCATGAACGAAGAAGGCGTAGGGCGTTTATTCTGCCAACGTAAATTGGTTGATGGGCCTTTCCCCGAACACTATGAACCGCTGGAATCGCCCATTGGCACCAATCCTTTGCATCCCAAAGTGGTGCAAACGCCTGCGATGCGCTTATTCGATAGCGTGAAAGACCGTATCGGCACGCATGAAGAATTCCCTTATGTAGGCACAACTTACCGCCTCACCGAGCATTTCCAATTCTGGACGAAATCAGTCAAATTACTGATGATTGCCCAGCCTGAACAATTCATTGAAATCAGCGAAGAATTGGCAAAAGAAAAAGGCATTCAAAAAGGCGATTGGGTAAAAGTCAGCTCGAAGCGTGCATGGATTAAAGCGCGCGCGGTGGTAACGAAGCGCGTGGTTCCGCTTGTCATCAATGGCAAAACCGTGCATCAAGTGGGTATTCCTTTGCATGGCGGTTGGGAAAATGTGTCAGGGCAAAAACAGTTTTTGGTGAATAGCTTAACCCCATTTGTGGGCGACTGTAACACGCAAACCCCTGAATACAAAACCTTCTTAGTGAATATTGAGAAAGCATAAGGAGCGGAACAATGGCATTGCAATCATTAGACATTAAACGCCGCTCTGCAACGGCGGATATTACCCCCCCACCGGGTGTACGCAAACCCATAGAAGTTGCCAAGCTGATAGACGTAACCACTTGTATTGGCTGTAAGGCTTGCCAAGTGGCGTGTTCAGAGTGGAATGATATTCGTGATGAAATCGGCATCAATCATGGGGTGTATGATAATCCTATCGACTTAACTGCCAATAGTTGGACGGTGATGCGGTTTGCCGAAACCGATGAGCATGGCAAATTAGAATGGCTGATTCGTAAAGACGGCTGTATGCACTGTTCTGACCCCGGTTGTTTAAAAGCCTGTCCTTCGCCAGGGGCAATTATCCAATATCACAATGGGATAGTGGATTTTCATCAGGAAAACTGTATTGGCTGTGGCTATTGTATTTCGGGTTGTCCGTTCAATATTCCGCGTATCAATAAAAAAGACAATCGGGCGTATAAATGTACCTTGTGTTCTGACCGCGTGGCGGTGGGACAAGAGCCTGCTTGTGTGAAAACCTGTCCAACAGGCGCGATTCAGTTTGGCGCGAAAGAGGACATGAAAGCGGTGGCAGCCGAACGGGTGAAAGATTTAAACAATCGTGGCTATAAAAATGCAGGTTTGTATGACCCTGAAGGTGTGGGCGGTACGCATGTGATGTATGTGTTACACCATGCCGATAAGCCGAATTTGTATAGCGGTTTGCCAGAAAATCCTGCTATCAGCACGGCAGTGAAGTTGTGGAAAGGTTTCTTAAAGCCGTTGGCAACCATTGGTATTGCGGCTGCTACGCTCACAGGCTTCTTCCACTATATCACGGTGGGTCCTAGCCGCGCCGAGGAAGAATCGCCCGAGGTGATTGGTAAAGATGGTAAAACGCTCAAAGGCGAGGAGGACGCATAATGAGTAAAGAGAAACTGATTCAGCGTTATAAACGCAGTGAGCGCATCAATCACTGGATTGTGGCGGTGTGTTTTGTGTTGTTAGCCATTTCGGGCTTGGCATTTTTCTATCCTGCCTTTTTCTGGCTAACTGGCGTGTTTGGTACGCCACAATTAGCGCGGATTCTGCACCCCTTTATTGGTGTGGTGATGTTTGTGGGCTTCTTTGTGCAGTTTTTCCGTTATTGGAAATACAATTTCTTGGATAAAGAAGACATTAAATGGATGACATCGGTAAAAAGCGTGTTAAAAGGTCATGGCGTGGGCGACATTGGTAAATACAATGGCGGTCAAAAAGGCATGTTTTGGCTGATGACAGGCTGTATGATGGTGTTGATGATTACTGGCTTCATCGCATGGCGACCTTATTTTGCTGAAATGTTCCCCATTCCTGTGATTCGTTTGGCATTGTTGTTCCATGCGTGGGCGGCTTTGATTTTGATTGCGGGCATTATTGTGCATGTGTATGCCGCTTTCTGGGTGAAAGGTACGATTCGCGCCATGGTGGAAGGGGTGGTAACACAAGCATGGGCGAAAAAACACCATCCACGTTGGTATCGTGAGATGATGGCAAAAAATGCCGAAGCCGATAAAGCCGATGGCAAAACTGCTAAATAAGACGCCAACCGCGTAAAATGATGGGCAAAAGTGTAACGCTTTTGCCCATTTTGTTAGGAAGAATATGATTGCTCTTTGGAATGCTTTTCCACCCGTAGCCGATTTATTGGCAGCCGCGTCGTCATACCGTTATTTGGTGGTATGTTTAACACAATCGCAGTTGCCACCACTCATACTCTCTGCCCAGCCATCGGCTGCCGAACATGCTTTCGCGCAAGCATGGCAACAGCAAACGGCTTGTGTGCAATTTCGCGCGGTGAATGTGTTGAAACATCTGTTTCCCCATGCGGAATTATGGTTGATTCCACCGCATGAAGTGGGGTATCTTGCCGATTATTTCGCTCCGCAAACAATGGTTTGGCAAACCGAGCCTGTGCCACAAACACCACGTCCTGCCCCAAAGCCTTGGTTTATCCAGCCCAGCAGTTCTCCACCTGAACATGTGGTGATAATTGGTGCAGGGATAGCAGGTGCGGCAACAGCGTATGCGTTGGCAACACGCGGTGTGCGTGTGAGTGTGTTGGAAGCAGCAACGGCAGCTCATGCCGCCAGCGGCAATCGGCAAGGCTTGTTGTATGCCAAAATCTCGCCTTATCCCACCGCGCAAACCGAATTATTATTGGGTGCGTATGGCTATACCCATCGTTTATTACATCATCTGTTGCCTCAAAGCGAGGCTTGGCAAGCGTGTGGCGTATTGCATCTTAACCACAATGCTGCCGAAAGCAAGCGCAATGCCGCGCTAGCCCAACAGCATGAACACCACAAACTTTATTATGGCATTAATGCCGCACAAGCCAGCGAAAAAGCAGGCATTCCCATTGCCCAAGATGGTTTGTTTTGGCAACATGGCGCGTGGATACACCCTCCTGCCTTAGTACGCGCCTTATTGGCACACCCTCATATCACCTTATATGAACAACAACCCTTATTACACGCCCAATATCATGGCGAACATTGGCAACTGACCACCCCAAAACAACAATTAACTGCCAGCCATATCGTTTATTGCACAGGCGCAAACAGCCCCCAATTAACAGCCTTACAAGCCTTACCTTGGCAATTAATTCGCGGACAAACTTCCTTAGCTCCTGCCAATCCGTTTTCTCAACAACTTAACATCGCCTTATCAGGTGCAAGCTATATCAGCCCTGCTTGGCAAGGCATACATTGCTATGGTGCGAGCTTTGTTCCCCAAAATAGCGATAGCGAATGGCGTCAAGCCGATGAACAACATAACCAAAACGAATTGGCACAACTGCACCCCAACTTAGCTGCCTCATTTGCCTCATCTTCCCACCCTTTGCGCGGTCATGCTGCGGTACGCTGCGATAGCCCCGACCACCTGCCTATCGTAGGCAGATTAGGCGATATAGCTGCCATGCAACAAGTGTATGCCAAGCTCGCGTTAGACAAAAATTATCGCCTGAACCATGCTTGCCCTTATCTCCCTCATGTTTGGATTAACAGCGCACACGGCAGCCGAGGATTAAGCACTGCCGCGTGGTGTGCAGAAAGCGTGGCTGTCGATATATTAGGCTTACCCAACCCCTTATCGCGCCCCCTACGCGAAGCCTTACACCCCAATCGCTATGTGATTCGCAGCATTGTGCGAGGGCAGAATCAGCCACTTTAAATATTCTTATTCCTTACGCATAAACTCCGCATGAAACGAAACAGGAATTTGTTCCACTATCGTTTTTAAGCCCATCACTTCTACTAATTGCATCACCCCTTGCGACATATCCATCGCTTTCGTATCTAATACAACGGGGCTGAGTGTGCTGACCATGATTTTGTCTGCCTGCGTATGTTGGGCGGATAAATGCGCTTCAATGGGCAACTCTTTGCCGTGGATATGCAACATCAAAGGCTGTTTAAAAGAGACGGATTCACCCAGTTGAAGCTGATGAATGACATTCATATCCACCTTACCTGTAATTTCAGCCATAGCAAATTGCGCGGTTTGAAACACCCAATCTTTAATGCGTTGGTCGCGAATCTCAATATTTGTTTGCACACTATTTAAATCCACCATCATTTTAAAATTACCTTGTTTATCCAACATTGCATGGCTTGAAGTAAATTGAGATTGCTCAGTAACACTGTTGAGTTGTTGATTGATTTTACTGCTTAAAAACGTGAGCGATGTTTGAGGCGCTTCCCAATTGGCAGGCATGCTTGAAACAGGCGTAGCCATTGCGCTGGCGGTGGGAGCGGGGGAGGTATTTTGTGGGGCAGGAGAGCAAGCTGCAAGCGCAAAAGCAGAAAGTGATACAAATAAGATGGTTTTTAACATCATTTAATCCTTTATACTCAATAAATAGAAAGAAAAAGCAAGATAAAGCATCAAGCCTATATAAAGAATTAGATGTATGAAGATTAAAATTCTTACAATGGATTCGGCTTGTTTTTTTAAGGCGATGATTTTTATAAAAAATACCTATTCTCTCAAGCGAAACAGCGCGTATAAAAAAAGCGGAACAGGCACCTGCCCATTCCGCTTTTTATCATAACAATCTTACACGCTTACTTTTTCAGCCACTTCATTATAGCTATCGATTTCATTGAAATTCATATAGCGATAAATTTGGTCGCCTTGCTCATTGATGATACCGATATTCGCTTGGTATTCTTCAATGGTGGGGATTTTACCCAATTTTGAGCAAATCGCTGCCAACTCGGCTGAACCCAAGAATACGTTGGTGTTTTTACCCAAACGGTTCGGGAAGTTGCGAGTAGAAGTGGACATTACCGTTGCGCCTTCGCGTACTTGGGCTTGGTTACCCATACACAGCGAACAACCGGGCATTTCCATGCGTGCGCCTGCACGACCCAACACGCCATAATGACCTTCATTGGTTAATTCTTGTGCATCCATTTTGGTGGGTGGTGCCATCCATAAGCGCACAGGAATATCGCTCTTGCCTTCCAGCAATTTAGAAGCGGCGCGGAAGTGTCCGATATTGGTCATACAAGAACCGATAAACACTTCATCAATCTTCGTGCCAGACACTTCAGACATGAATTTCACATCGTCAGGGTCGTTCGGGCAGGCTACGATAGGTTCTTTAATATCGTCCATATTGATTTCAATCACCGCCGCGTATTCAGCATTGGCATCGGCTTCCAACAGTTGTGGGTCAGCCAACCATGCTTCCATGGCTTTAATACGACGCTCTAAGGTGCGTGGGTCTTTGTAGCCATCGGCAATCATGTTTTTCATCAACACGATATTCGATTTCATGTATTCAATAATCGGCTCTTTGTTGAGCTTCACGGTACAACCTGCTGCTGAACGTTCAGCCGAAGCATCCGACAATTCAAAGGCTTGTTCCACTTTCAAATCAGGCAAACCTTCAATTTCTAAGATGCGACCTGAGAAGATGTTTTTCTTGCCTGCTTTGGCAACAGTTAATAAGCCTTGTTTGATGGCATATAAAGGAATCGCGTTCACCAAATCGCGCAAGGTAACGCCAGGTTGCAATTTACCGCTAAAGCGTACCAACACGGATTCAGGCATATCCAAAGGCATCACACCTGTTGCTGCTGCAAAGGCCACTAAGCCTGAACCTGCTGGGAAAGAAATACCCAATGGGAAACGGGTGTGTGAGTCGCCACCTGTGCCAACGGTATCGGGCAACAGCAAGCGGTTTAACCATGAGTGAATCACGCCATCACCAGGGCGGAGCGATACGCCACCGCGAGTGGAAATGAATTCTGGCAATTCTTTGTGGGTGCGAACATCCACAGGTTTTGGATAGGCGGCAGTGTGGCAGAATGATTGCATCACCAAATCAGCCGAGAAGCCTAAGCACGCCAAATCTTTCAATTCATCACGGGTCATGGGGCCAGTGGTGTCTTGTGAGCCGACTGTGGTCATGCGTGGTTCGCAGTAAGTGCCAGGGCGCACGCCTTGACCTTCAGGCAAGCCGCAAGCGCGACCCACCATTTTTTGTGCCAATGAGAAACCAGCATTGCTGTTTTCAGGTGCTTGTGGCAAGCGGAATTCGGTAGAGGCAGGTAAGCCTAAGGCTTCACGCGCTTTGGCAGTTAAGCCACGACCAATAATCAGGTTAATACGACCACCTGCTTGCACTTCATCCAATAATACTTGTGATTTTAATTGGAACTCGGCAACGGTTTCGCCGTTTTTGATGATTTTGCCTTCATAGGGCAGAATATCAACGACATCGCCCATTTGCAAAGCAGAAACATCCACTTCAATGGGCAATGCGCCTGAGTCTTCTTGGGTGTTGAAGAAAATTGGGGCGATTTTGCCACCCAAGCACACGCCACCATAGCGTTTGTTGGGCACAAAAGGAATGTCTAAACCGGTATGCCAAATTACAGAGTTAGTAGCAGATTTGCGTGATGAACCTGTACCCACCACGTCGCCCACATAAGCAACAGGATGACCTTTGGCCTTCAGTTCTTCTAATAATTGAATCGGACCTACTTCGCCTGCTTTATCAGGGGTAATGCCATCGCGTGGGTTTTTCAGCATGGCTAAGGCGTGTAAGGGGATGTCGGGGCGCGACCATGCGTCAGGCGCAGGTGAGAGGTCGTCGGTGTTGGTTTCACCATCCACTTTGAATACGGTAACGGTGATTTTTTCGGGTACTTTGTCGCGTGATGTGAACCATTCGGCATTTGCCCATGATTCTAAAACGGCTTTGGCGTGAACATTGCCGTTATCGGCTTTTTCTTTCACATCGTGGAAAGAATCAAACATTAATAAGGTGTGTTTCAAACCGTTTGCCGCGATGGGAGCGAGTGTTTCGTGGTCGAGCAGTTCGATTAAGGGGTGGATGTTGTAACCGCCGAGCATGGTGCCGAGTAATTCGGTGGCGTATTCTGGCGATACTAAGGGGCTGCTCACGCTGCCTTCGGCAATAGCAGCTAGGAATGAGGCTTTGACTTTGGCAGCATCATCTACACCAGCAGGAATGCGGTTTGCCAATAAGTCTAATAAAAATTCGCTTTCGCCTTCTGGGGGATTTTTGAGCAGTTCAGCTAAATCAGCCGTTTGCTGTGCAGTTAAAGGAAGGGCAGGAATGCCCAATGCTGCGCGTTCCGCAGCAGCTTGACGATAGGCTTCTAACATCTCTTTGTTCCTTATTTGGTGGTTTTTCTTCTGTGAAACTGCATGTAGTATGCAGCGCTGTATGAATCATAAACTAAATTTTTGTAAACAGGAAGTGGCAAAACGTGATGAATCGGGGCTAAAGGGGGTTAGGGGTGGCTGCGTGGGTTGCCTAAACGTTGCACAGTAAAAGCAGGTGCGCTGATATGGGGTTGTTGAGGCGTGGGGGTGTTGGGGAAGCGGTGGCGATTGCGTTCGTAAATGGGCTGCATTTGTGGTAATAAGCTGCGCAGGTTTTCATAACGGGCTTGGTTGGTGGGGTGGCTAGAGGAAATGGCAACTTTGAGGTTGTTGTTGTTTTTAAAGTGGCTCATTTTGCGCCATACGTTTAAGGCAGCTGCAGGGTTATAGCCTGCTTCTGCCATCAGTTTCATGCCCGTTTCATCGGCGCGGTTTTCTTGGCTGCGGGAATAGGGCATGGCAATGCCGTAATGCCCAATCACATCCGCCCCTAATTGGGCAAATGAGCCGGCAATAAAGCCGATGGTGCTGCTGGCAACACGGGTTAAGACTTTGCGTCCTTCGGCTCTTTTGCTGTCTTCGTGTAACACATGTGCCATTTCATGCCCCAAAATGGCAGCGATTTCGTCATCGTTGAGATTGAGGGTTTCGATTAAGCCGCTATAAATGGCGATTTTACCCCCGGGCATACTCCACGCATTCAGGCTTTCGCTGCGAATCAATGCCACTTCCCACACCAAGCGTTCGCCTGTTTGATTGGCGCGATTGGCGGGGGGAATCAGGCGGTTAAAAATGGTTTGTACCCGTTGGGCATTGGTGGAGGCGGTGTCAAGTTGATTACGCGCATCGGCAAGTTGCACGGTACGGCGATATTGTTGGGCGGCGGTGCGGTTCATTTTTTGGGAACTTTTGCCTGATAATTCGGCAACCGTAGCACACGCGCTCAAGGATAAAATGATGGCAGCCATTAAGAGGCAACGGCTGTAATAATGCAGAGATGATGTTTGCATACGTTATTACATTTGAATCGAACCATTCACGGTTTGGGAAATTTCTTGCGAGCCTGCGCTGTCGGTGGTCATTTCTGGGGTGTAGGCTTCGGCAGCCGCTAGGGGCGCAGCACGCATGGAAGCAGCTTTGGGCATCATGTTGTCGTGATAGGTGCGGAAATTACTGTTGAGGTGGATATTGACGATTTTGTAATCGGAAAAACCTAAGGTTTGGCTAATGACTTTGGCACGCGCTTGAAAGTTTTTCAGGGCTTCTTTGCTCAGTTCATTAACGGTTTCGCTGCGTTTTTCGGGCGACACGCTAAATTGTAGGCTTTCGATGGCGGCTTCTTTTTGGCTTTCGGCAATCAGTTTATTCAGGGCGGCAAAGTCTTTGCTTTGGATTTGCAAGGTGGCTTGGTCGTGCCATGCGCTGATTTTGCCTTTGTTGTTGTAGCTCGGTTGGGTGTAGCGATTGGTCAGCTCGCTTTTAAATTGGCGATTGGCTGCAATACGGGCATTGACGATGTTTAAGCGATTTGTAACGGCATTACTCACGGTTTGGCGGTCGCTGCCTTCTTCTCTGATGGTTAAGGTGGCGGTCATTAAGTCGTTGGTAACGATGGTGCTGGCGCTTTCGCTAAAAGATACAACGTTGTAGTTTAAAGGTTCGGCTGCCAGTGGGCTTGCTAAAAAGGGCAGGAGGAATAAAATCGTATTTCGCATGGGATAAGGTCTTTTATTGAGGGGAGAATCATTATATTGTACTCTGTCTTATCCATTTAACAAAATGCCAACTTAATGGAACAAAATATGTGGAATATAAATGCCTTAGCAGATTTGCAGCAAGGCTGTTGGCAACAACAAAAATTTCCCTATCTCTTTTTTGGGGGACACATGCCCAAGCAAGCAGGGAAAATTGATAAAGCGGTGTTGAGTCAATGGTATCCTGCGTCTTTTGTGGTGGCAGATGTGCATGATGCTACGGCAGAACATTATTATGATGGCGGAGAAAGCGCGTTTATCCTCATGAAATGCGCGCTGATTTGATGAATGAATAAGGTATGATGCAAATTTATTTAAACTACACCGATGAAATTTTAGCCACTTATGCCAATGCAGGCTTGGTGCGCCGTGCCAAAAAAAGCGTGGACAGCGTGCAGCATCTGCCTGATGAAAACAGCGATACATGGCGGTTTCATTGTGAAGACTACACCGTTTCTTTGCCCGCTTCAGGCATACAAGATGCCCATTGCACTTGTAGCGCCCATGAATGTTGTAAACACATTCTCAGCAGCGTTTTATGGTTGCAACAACACGCTGATTTATGCCATCAATCTGCCGAGCATACTGCTGAATCAACCGCTCCCACAGCATTAGACAGCCTATTGGCATTAGATAGCTTAAGTTTATTGAAAAAAAACAAAAAATCCGACCGCTTATTGGCTTTTCAAATGGTGAATGAATGGCAACAACAGCCTGAATCGTGTCGTGTGGAGATTGAAGCGGCGACCATCAGTTTTCATACCTCTTTTTCTGCCACGCCCATCCGTTTTTTTGCTCAAACCGCGTGGGAAGGGATGTTATCTGAAGTGCCAGAGAAACAAAAAAATGCGTGTCATCTGGCGTGTATTGCCTATGTTTTTGCCCAACACGCGCCCGATAAATGGCAATGGACGGCTGATGTTAGCCAAACCGTGCATAACGATGATGCCCATTTGAGCGAAGCAGACCAACTGTTTATCCAAGAATTACAACACATGACCTTATCGTTTATACGACAAGGTTTAGCCCATTTGGCACAAGAATCTGTGTTGGCACTTCATTTACTCAATATGCAGGCACGGGCGCAAAGTTTACCGCGTTTGGCTGCCGAATTGCGCCGTTTACATGGTTTACTCAAAAAATGCCTGAATCATGACATTCAAACCGATGAACAGCAGGTTTTTTTAGAACTGGCGCGGTTTTATCATTATCTTTATGCCTTGGCACACGCCTCTCCGCCTTTATTGACTGCCTTAAAAGGACAAAAACGCGATTATCAAGCACAAGATTTACCCAAGCTGATACCGTTAGGCAGCGAATGGTGGCATACACCTAGCGGTGCGCGAGGCTTGAGCGTGTGTTTTTGGGATGGCGAAGCCCAATGTTTACGCGAAGTTACCCAAGCACGAGCCAATGCATTGGATACCACCTTCACCGCCGACCGTGCGGCTCAAACAGGCATTTGGGGCAGCCCACTCAGCTTCATTACCCAACACATCTTGCATTTAAGCCAAACCAAACTCAGCGATAATGGACAAATCAGCCCTGCCAGCGATGTTAAAATCATACGCAGCGAAGCACTAAGCACCTATACTTGGGAAGACTTTCGCGCTGCGGTGCCTGCCATCGGCGATTGGCAACAGCTCACCGCCATTTTAACGCCCACTTCATTGCTCAATGCGAACAAACCGCGTTATCTGTTTCTCTATCCACAAGATTGCCAAGACCTCACACTCAATGAATGGGAACAGCGTTTTGAAACCCATATTCGTGATGAGCATGGACAACTCTTGCGTTTATCCTTACCCATTCAGCTTGAACATCAACGCAAAATCAACCATCTAGACCGCTTAATTAAAAACCAACAGATTCGCGCCATTTTGGTGCGGGTTGATGCGGTTGGGCAGCATATCGAATTGATACCGTGTAGCGTATTATTAGAACATCATAAGCGCTTGCAGATTTTTAACCTTGATTTTGACTTTTTACCCCGTCCGCCCAAACAAACCTTGTTTGACCTGATTCGTGGGCGCATTGAAAAAATGCAAGCACAAAAAAAGCAATATCATCTTGCCCAAAGCCAGCTCACCCCGCTCGACCACATCCTCCAGCAGCTTCAAGCCTTACTGGAATTTTATGCCAACACAGGGCGACAGCGATTTGACGAACAAGATGAAGCACAATGGCAAGAATTACTGCACAAGCTCGATGCCATGGGTATGACCACCCTCAGCAACAGTTTGAAGCAGCCGCAACAAGATTTCAGCGAACAATTAGTAAAAACACGTTATTTATTATGGGTATTGCAACAATTACAAGTACAATTGCCGCGCCTCGAATTGAGCCAAAACGATTCAGTGTACACTGAATAACAGGATGGTTGACCCATCCTGTTATTAAGGTCTTTGGCAAACAAATTAGGTTGGATGAATTCCAACCTATTTTATTTTTTAAAACCATCATTCAAGTGGGCGCTAGGAGAAAGATGAGAAGAGCGTATATATTCAATATGATGATTTTATTGCTGCCTGCATTGATTGTAGGAGGCACATTAGCGGTATCGGGTGATACATCAGATGGCTTAAAGCTGCTTTTTTTATCCTTATTGGGCTGTGGCTTGATTTACCAAGCCATCAAGCAATCTCATCAGCCCTTGCTGAAATGGTTGGCAATCATTTGGTGGTTGGTGTTTTGGCTGCACAGCATTATTTTATCCAGCACTTGGTTATTGTATAACAGCAGCGCCGATGCCTATTTTATTTTGCAATCGCTAGCCAATACATCAGATGCCGAATCATTAGAGTTTCTCCAACACAATACTTATTACATCATGATAGCCCTATTGGTTTGGCTAGGTTTATTGCTGGTGTATGCTTGGCTGATTAAAAAATACTTTAACCGACATATGTTTGCAGCCATGGAAGGCGTGAAACTACATGGGCTGTTTGTGATTTTTTTAGCCTTATTAACGGCAACGGCTTGGGCAATGCGTCCGATTCGTGCCTTATCGCCGCCGATTTATTGGGCGCAGTATTATCAAAAAATGGAACACTTTCTCACACAGATAAACGAGCATCAACTCTGGCACAAAAATTGGCAACAAGCCGCCCAGAAAAACATACAAATGACCCCCACATTTGCAGCACAACAAACCATTGTGTTGATATTATCAGAGAGTGTTACCAGTTATAACTTAGGCGTGTGCGGTTATCCGCGCAACACCACGCCCTATCTGCAAGCGCATATCGGAGAATTAACCGTATTTTGTGATGCGTATTCACCGTATCCCTCTACCTTAAACGCCATCAAAGCCATGCTCACCGATGCGCCCGCAGGACAGCCTGATTTTATACCCCAGCGCAGTTTATTAGCCGATGCACAAGCAGCAGGGTTTCAAACGTTTTGGTTGAGCAATCAAGATGATGCGTATTTATCATCTTTGTTTGGTTCATTTGCCCATCATGCGGTTTATAGTAATAAACGTTCAGGGCGCAGCAGCACGATGAAAGATGAAGCGGTATTGCCCCATTTTCAGGCAGCGTTAGCCCATCCTGCTCCGCGTAAATTAATTGTGGTGCATTTAATTGGTTCACATCCTAATTATGCTGCCCGTTATCCTGAACGATTTGCACAGTTCCCCAGCCACAACGCACAAGTGGAAGCTAAGATAGCGCAACAATTAAGCCAAGCAGATGCCAGTTTGTGGGTGCAAGAACAGCGTGATGATTATGATAACAGCGTGTTGTATCAAGATTGGTTGTTTGGGCAAATCTTGCAGCAAGTGAAACAAAATGGGGCAGAGAATAAAGCCGTGGTGTTTGTGTCTGACCATGGCAATGAAGTGGGGCATGAAAAAGATTTTGCAGGGCATAGCCCCCATACACAAGCAGGCTACCGTGTTCCTGTGATTATGTGGCATAACCGCGCCCACGCCTTGGGCGTGAATCAGCACACCCGTATTGATGCCGCACAGTTAGACCAAAATATGCTGTTTATTATGGGCTTGCACAATCAACAGCCTTCAACATGGTTGCCATGGACGCATACCGCTTATCAATTTGCGGATAATCAACATTATCCTTATTGGCAAAAACCATAGTCTCCAAAAAAAAAGGCGTGAAACCCATGGTCTCACGCCTTGTTTAAATTGCCCAGATTCAGCGCAAAGCGGCTGCTTCTTTGGCTAATTGGGTAATCGCTGCCCAATCTTGTTTGGCAACCAAATCTTTAGGCGTGAGCCATGAACCACCCACACACAATACATTAGGCAATTTCAAATAATCAGGCGCAGTTTCAAGACTGATGCCACCTGTTGGGCAGAATTTCACTTGTGGGAAAGGACCATATAAGGCTTGCAACATGGCTTTACCGCCCACCACTTCAGCAGGAAACAGTTTGCACGTATCCATGCCGTTGTCTAATGCCACCATCAGTTCACCAGGGGTGGCAATACCGGGAATCAGAGGAATAGAGCGGCGTACGCTGGCTTCCGCTAATTTGCTGTTTAAACCAGGGCTAATGGCAAATATCGCGCCTGCATCTTCAACCGCTTTCAGTTGTTCAGTATTAATCACCGTGCCTGCACCCACAATAGCATTGGGAACTTCTTTGGCAATGCGTTCAATGGCTTTTAAACCATGCTCAGTGCGTAACGTGATTTCAAGGGTGCGGATACCACCTTCTACTAAAGCATGAGCCAAATCAACAGCAGTTGCCAAATCATGAATTGCCATCACGGGAATGACTGCGCTGGCAGAGAGAATATCGCGAGGGGTCATGTTGAGTCCTTTCAATAAGATGATATGGGAATAGGGTATGGGGTCGGTTTACAGAAAATCGCCACCTAAGCTCATGGCACCTGTTTCGGCGCTGCTGGTGATGCTGCGGAAACCTGCAAACAATTCACGTCCGACACCATAATGGTTTTTACTTAAATCAGGCGTGGGAATATCGCGTGCTGCCCATTCTTGCTCGTCCACTAAAGCCGTTAATTCACCTGTGATGGAGTCAAACCGAATCAAATCGCCTGTGCGGATTTTGCCGATATTGCCACCTAACAAGGCTTCAGGGCTCATGTGAATTGAAGCAGGCACTTTGCCCGATGCACCCGACATCCGACCATCTGTAACCAATGCCACTTTAAAACCGCGGTCTTGCAGAATGCCTAAAGGAGGCGTGAGCTTGTGTAATTCAGGCATACCATTGGCACGAGGACCTTGGAAGCGTACCACCGCAATAAAATCACGTTCTAATTCACCGCGTTCAAAGGCTTCCAACACTTCTTTTTGGTCGTTAAACACAATCGCAGGCGCTTCAATCACACGATTGCCATCGCGTACAGCCGAAACCTTAATCACACCACGTCCAATATTGCCTTTCATTAAGCGTAAGCCACCATCAGGTGAGAAGGGGTTGGCAACGGTGCGTAAAATTTCTTCATCACGGCTTTCGGCAACCGCATCACGCCATTCAAGTTTGCCATCAATTAAATACGGCTCTTGCGTATAGGCTGCCATGCCATGACCCATAACCGTTTCAACGTCATCATGTAATAAACCATTATCGCGCAATTCACGAATCACAAACGGCAAACCACCCACTGCGGCAAAATGGTTCACATCTGCCGAACCATTCGGATACACGCGAATCAATAAAGGAATAATCGATGAGATTTCATCAAAATCGTCCCAAGTGAGAATGATGCCTGCGGCACGCGCCATGGCAACTAAGTGCATGGTGTGGTTGGTTGAGCCGCCTGTTGCCATCAAGCCTATCATGGCGTTTACAAAGGATTTTTCGTTTAACATTTCGCCCAATGGTTTAGCCGTGCCGTTTTTAATGCCGTTTACCAAGTGGGCAGCCGCATAACGGGTTAAGGCTTCACGCATGGGCGTATAAGGATGGAAGAATGCCGCCGCAGGCAGATGCACGCCCATTAATTCCATCAACATTTGGTTAGAATTGGCGGTGCCGTAGAAAGTGCAGGTGCCGGGGCTGTGGTATGAACCCATTTCGCTGGCTAATAATTCATCGCGACTGGCTTTGCCTTCTGCAAAGCGTTGGCGGGTACGCGCTTTTTCTTTATTGCCAATGCCGCTTTCCATCGGGCCTGCAGGCGCAAAAATCGCAGGAATATGACCGCAACTTAATGCACCAATCATCAAACCAGGGACGATTTTGTCGCACACACCAAAATATAACGCACCATCAAACATTTGATGCGATAAACCAATGGCGGTACTCATGGCAATCACATCGCGCGAAAACAGCGATAATTCCATGCCTTCATAACCTTGCGTGATGCCATCACACATAGCAGGTGTGCCGCCTGCCACTTGAGCCGTTGCGCCATGTTTGAGGGCTTCATCTTTGACCCAATCGGGGAATTGGAAAAAGGGCTGATGTGCCGACACCATATCATTATAGGCAGTAATCATGCCTAAATTAGGGGTGTGGGCTTTGAGCATTTCAATTTTGATGGTTTTGGGCATGGCAGCATAGCCGTGTGCTAAGTTGGAACAGCCC
>JBHADP010000035.1:0-49917 GCA_041855125.1 Neisseria sp.
GAAGACACTGGATTCTCCAATATGGAAGGCACATTCCGTTCAGGTCGCAGCGCGCGCAGCACATCTTTCTCGGCGGCTGATTTTGATGACCAAGCTGTACGCGATAATTTTGAAACCCCTGCGATGTTACGCCGTGGCGGTGGAATCCCAACCGAGTAATTGAGCGCTCATCTCATAACCATGCCTGTATCCCTACAGGCATTTTTTGTTGCCAAAATTGCGTGAAATAATTGGAAACAAAGATTTTTTTACGCACGCTGCTTGACCCTATCTAGCAAAAAAACATATAATTTACAGCTTGCCGACATGGGGTCGGCATGATTTTTACTCAATAGGAACGAGAAAATATGCCAACGATTAACCAATTAGTACGCAAAGGTCGTCAAAAACCTGTGTACGTAAACAAAGTGCCTGCACTGGAAGCCTGCCCACAAAAACGTGGCGTATGCACCCGTGTATACACCACTACTCCTAAAAAACCAAACTCTGCATTGCGTAAAGTATGTAAAGTTCGTTTGACCAACGGTTTTGAAGTGATTTCATACATCGGCGGTGAAGGTCATAACTTGCAAGAACACAGCGTGGTATTGATTCGCGGTGGTCGTGTAAAAGACTTACCTGGTGTACGTTACCACACCGTGCGCGGTTCATTGGATACTGCGGGCGTGAAAAACCGTAAACAAGCCCGTTCTAAATACGGTGCAAAACGTCCTAAATAATAATTGGGGCTTAATAAGGCACGTCGGTCTCCTCAATTAAAATGACCGAGTAAGTGAATGTTTGTTTAAACATTCATGGGAAATCACCCAACTGAATAGATTAAAGGAAATTAAAATGCCACGTCGTAGAGAAGTCCCAAAGCGCGATGTATTGCCAGATCCAAAATTCGGTAGCATCGAGCTGACCAAATTCATGAACGTATTGATGATTGACGGTAAAAAATCCGTTGCAGAGCGCATTGTATACGGCGCGTTAGAGCAAATCGAGAAAAAAACCGGCAAAGCAGCAATCGAAGTATTTAACGAAGCCATTGCCAATGCTAAACCCATCGTGGAAGTGAAAAGCCGCCGTGTCGGTGGTGCTAACTACCAAGTTCCTGTTGAGGTTCGCCCTTCACGCCGTTTGGCGTTAGCAATGCGTTGGGTGCGTGATGCTGCCCGTAAACGTGGTGAAAAATCTATGGATTTACGTTTAGCTGGTGAATTGATTGATGCTTCTGAAGGTCGCGGTGGTGCGCTGAAAAAACGTGAAGAAGTACACCGCATGGCTGAAGCCAACAAAGCATTCTCTCACTTCCGTTTCTAATCGCGATTTAGAAAGGCGACCCAAATGGCTCGTAAAACCCCCATTAACCTGTATCGCAATATCGGTATTTCTGCCCATATTGATGCGGGTAAAACCACCACTACCGAACGTATCTTGTTCTATACCGGCTTAACCCACAAATTGGGTGAAGTGCATGATGGTGCAGCAACCACCGACTATATGGAACAAGAACAAGAGCGTGGTATTACCATTACCTCTGCTGCTGTAACCTCATACTGGAAAGGTATGGCAGGTCAGTTCCCTGAGCACCGTTTTAACATCATCGACACCCCCGGACACGTTGACTTCACCGTAGAAGTAGAACGTTCTATGCGTGTATTGGATGGCGCGGTGATGGTGTACTGTGCAGTAGGTGGTGTACAACCTCAATCTGAAACCGTATGGCGTCAAGCTAACAAATACCAAGTGCCTCGTATTGCATTTGTCAACAAAATGGACCGCCAAGGTGCCAATTTCTTCCGTGTGGTTGAGCAAATGAAAACCCGTTTGCGCGCCAACCCTGTACCTATCGTGATTCCTGTAGGTGCGGAAGATAGCTTCAGTGGCGTTGTCGATTTGTTAAAAATGAAATCCATCATTTGGAATGATGCTACTCAAGGTACCACCTTTGAATATGGCGACATTCCTGCTGATTTAGTTGATGTGGCAGAAGAATGGCGTCAAAACATGATTGAAGCTGCTGCCGAAGCCAACGAAGAATTGATGGATAAATACTTGGGCGGCGAAGAGCTGACCGAAGAAGAAATCGTTGGTGCTTTGCGTGCGCGCACTTTGGCAGGCGAAATTCAACCTATGTTGTGTGGTTCTGCCTTCAAAAACAAAGGTGTACAACGTATGTTGGATGCGGTTGTAGAATTATTGCCTGCACCAACCGATATTCCTCCTGTACAAGGTGAAACCCCTGATGGTGAAAAAGCCAGCCGTAAAGCAGATGACAATGAAAAATTCTCTGCTTTGGCGTTCAAAATGTTGAACGACAAATATGTGGGTCAATTAACATTCATCCGCGTATATTCAGGCTTTGTGAAATCAGGCGACACCGTTATCAACTCAGTAAAAGGCACGCGCGAGCGTATCGGTCGTTTGGTACAAATGACTGCCGCCGACCGTACTGAAATTGAAGAAGTACGCGCAGGTGATATTGCAGCTGCCATCGGTTTGAAAGACGTTACTACAGGTGAAACCTTGTGTTCAGAAGATGCACCTATCATCTTGGAGCGTATGGAGTTCCCTGAGCCTGTAATTCACGTTGCCGTTGAACCTAAAACCAAAAACGACCAAGAAAAAATGGGTATTGCCTTGAACCGTTTGGCAAAAGAAGACCCATCTTTCCGTGTGCGCACTGATGAAGAATCAGGTCAAACCATTATTTCAGGTATGGGCGAATTGCACTTGGAAATCATCGTTGACCGTATGAAACGTGAATTTGGTGTAGAAGCCAATGTGGGCGCACCTCAAGTGGCTTATCGTGAAACCATCCGTAAGGAAGTGGAATCTGAAGCCAAACACGTTAAACAGTCTGGTGGTAAAGGTCAATATGGTCATGTTGTCATCAAAATGGAACCTATGGAGCCTGGTGGCGCTGGCTATGAGTTCATTGACGAAATTAAAGGCGGTGTGATTCCTCGTGAATTTATCCCATCTTGCGACAAAGGTATCCGCGACACCTTGCCAAATGGTATCGTTGCAGGCTATCCCGTAGTAGATGTGCGTGTACGCTTGATTTTCGGTTCTTACCATGATGTGGACTCATCACAAATCGCGTTTGAATTGGCTGCTTCTATGGCATTCAAAGAGGGTATGAAAAAAGCCTCTCCTGTATTGCTGGAGCCTATTATGGCAGTAGAAGTGGAAACACCAGAAGACTACATGGGCGATGTGATGGGCGACTTGAACCGTCGTCGTGGTATCGTTTTGGGTATGGACGATGATGGCATTGGCGGTAAGAAAGTACGCGCTGAAGTACCATTGGCTGAAATGTTTGGTTATTCAACCGATTTGCGTTCTGCTACTCAAGGTCGCGCCACTTACTCTATGGAATTTTCAAAATATGCCGAAGCCCCTGCTCATGTTGCTGCACAAGTAACAGAAGCACGCAAAGGCTAATCGCGTATTTCATACCATAGTCAATCGGATTTCTCCAAAAGGGGAAATCCGATTTTTTTATGAGATGGGAGGATTTTGCGCTGATAGGTGCGATTGAAACTTTAGGGTTGTGAATGTTTCAACACACAGGACGACACATAGTGTTGCTCTGAAACAGAAGGGGTTGTTAGGTCCCTCCTGTTTGAATGATCTGCCATCAATGGCGGGGGTTCAACCGAACAGGAAATTTGATGAATTGGAGTGATTATTTCAATTAATTATTTTCGGAATGTTGTTTTTTCTTGACAATCGTGTCGCTGTGCTTTATAGTACGAACTTCTGACGCGGGGTGGAGCAGCATGGTAGCTCGTCGGGCTCATAACCCGAAGGTCGTAGGTTCGAATCCTGCCCCCGCAACCAATCAACCGCATTAGCGGTTATTTTTTTGTCTATTTCATATATAATACTCATTCAATATCAAACACAACTGACTGCGGTCGGGGAATCAACGTTATTTTGGGGTGATTGGGCGTACAATCGGGAAAATCTTAAATTATTCGGCAACAGCAGTTTATCCATACGTCGGGAAGGCTGAATAATCTTAATCAAATCAAGTATCAGACTATGCCAAGTGCGATTATTGTTGAAGATGAAGTATTAGCGGCAGAACGTTTGCGTGTACTGCTAGAAGATTGTCAGGTGGTGCTGCTTAAGACTTTCCACCATGCTCAACCTGCTTTAGATTGGTTAAGTGTGCATGAGGTGGATATTGTATTTGCCGATATTGGGTTGCCAGAAATCACGGGCTTGGAATTTGTGGAGCGCATTAAGCGTGTAGCAAAAAAGCAGCCTCATGTGATTTTTACTACGGCGTTTGAAGAACATGCTTTGCGGGCGTTTGAATTGGCGGCGGCGGATTATTTGCTCAAGCCGATTAAGATGGCGCGTTTGCAAACGGCTTTGGCGCGTGTGTCGGAAAAAGACGAGCAAGCGGCGGAAGAGTTTAAGAGCTTTAAGGTGTTCAACCGCGACCGTATGGTGGAAATTCCATGGCAGCAAGCGCGTTATTTGTTGGCAGAACACAAAACGGTGTTTTTGTTTACGGGTGATGGGCAAAGCTATGAATTGCCAAAAACGCTGGTGCATTGGGAAGAGGTGTTGGGCGAGAAGATTATTCGTGTCCACCGCAATGCGTTGGTGTTCCGCCATACTTTAGATTGTTTGGTGCGTTTGGATACGGATGATGATGAGGGTAATGCAAGCTGGGCGGCGAAGGTGTTGGATGTAGATGAGTTGCTGCCTGTGAGTCGCCGTCAATTATCTGCGATTCGCCGTATTTTGCGCGATGGGCAATAGAAGTGAATCACACCCCTGCGAGAGCGGGGGTATTTTGTTTGTGCCGTTGGGTGGGGACTTCGGGTAAAATAGTGTTTCTGTTTTTTTGCTGGTTGATGGTGTTATGACAAATCCAAGCCCCAATGTAGATAATGATGAAATTGATAAATTCAGTCAGTTAGCCCATAAATGGTGGGATAAGGACAGTGAGTTTAAGCCTTTGCATGATATTAATCCGCTTCGTTTGGATTATATTCATCAGCACGCATGTTTGACGAATAAGAAGGTGCTGGATGTGGGCTGTGGCGGTGGTATTTTGACGGAAAGTATGGCGAAATTGGGTGCAGCAGAGGTGTTGGGCATTGATTTGGCGCAGAAGTCGTTGAAAATTGCGAAGTTGCACGCTTTGGAACAGCAAGTAGGCAATGTGGATTATCGTTGTGTGAGTGTGGAAGATTTGGCTGCTGAAACGCCTGCATCTTATGATGTGGTAACGTGTATGGAGATGATGGAGCATGTTCCCGACCCCGCCAGTATTGTGGCGGCGTGTGCGCGTTTGGTGAAGCCGGATGGCTGGGTGTTTTTTTCTACGATTAATCGTAATCCTAAATCGTATGTGTATGCGATTTTGGGGGCGGAATATGTGTTAAATCTGGTGCCTAAGGGAACGCATAATTGGCATAAGTTTATTACGCCTGCGGAATTGGCGCGTATGTGTCGTTTTGCGAGTTTGGATGTGGTGGATACTCGGGGTTTGCAGTATCAGCCACTCATGAAAATATATTCTTTAAGCGATAAGGTGGATGTGAATTATATGGTTGCTTGTCGCCCTGTTGCTTATTAAATCTCTTTTTTTCCCTATATATGAATATTTTTTATGAAGAAAGTGGGCAATTTAAGGTTGCCACCATCATTCAGAAGAATGATGCCACTTATCAGGTGGATACCCAGCATGGTAAACGCACGAAGGTGAAAGCCAATCATGTGTTTATGGAGTTTGACAGTCCGATGGACGGTTTTTTGAACCATGCTCAAGCGGAAGCCGCAGAAATCGATACGGATTTGTTGTGGGAAGTGTGTGGTGAGGAGGAGTTTACTGCAGAGGCGATTGCGGAAGAGTATTTTGGACATGCGCCCACGAAAACGGAATTGGCTGCCACTTTGATTGCGTTGTATGCCGCGCCTATGTATTTTTATAAAAAGAATAAAGGGGTGTTTAAAGCTGCGCCTGAAGAAACGTTAAAGCAAGCCTTAGCAGCGATTGAGCGTAAGAAACAGCAAGATGCACAAATGGAAAGTTGGATGGGGGCATTGCAACAACAGCAGTTGCCATCGGAAATTGCGCAGGATTTGCGTATGATTTTACACGCGCCTGATAAGCAAGCCTTGACTTATAAGGCGTTTATGAAGGCGGCTGATGGTTTAAAACTGTCGCCTTATGATTTGGCTAAGCAAGTAGGCGGCGTGGCATCCTTGCCACAATATTTGCGTGATGGCTTTGAGATGAAGCATTATCCGCGTGGTACGGCGTTTCCTGATGTGCCTGTGCCTGTGCCTGTATTGGCGGATTTGCCTGTGGCAGAAGGGGTGGTGGCGTTTTCGATTGATGATGAATCAACCAATGAAGTGGACGATGCGTTGTCGGTGCAAGATTGGGGTGAGGGTAAGAAACGAATTGGGATTCATATTGCTGCACCTGCTTTAGCCATTGCGGCGGACAGTGTGATGGAAAAACTGGTGTTTCAGCGTCAAAGCACGGCTTATTTCCCCGGCGATAAAATCACGATGTTGCCCGATAATTGGATTACGGCTTTTAGTTTGGATGCTGGTGTGGCACGTCCTGCGGTGAGCATTTATTTTGATGTGGACGCAGATTTTCAGGTGAGCTACGCTGAAAGCAAAATTGAACGGGTGTATATCGGTGAAAACTTGCGTATTCAAAGCATTGAGCCGCATTTTAATGCGGAAAAGGGTTTAGACCATACGGGCGAATCTTTGTTTCAACATCATCATGAATTGATTTGGTTCTATCAGCTTGCGATTGAATTGCAAAAACAACGCGGTAAATATGAAGCCGACCGTGTGCCACAATATGATTATGGCATTGAATTGGCAGACGATGGCACAGTGGGCATTTCGGTGCGTGAACGCGGTTCGCCTATCGATACTTTGGTCAGCGAGATGATGATTTTGGCAAATAGCACTTGGGCAGAGATGTTACACCATGCTGATTTGCCTGCGATTTTCCGTGTTCAGCCCAGTGGTAAGGTGCGTATGAGTACTAAGTCAGAACCGCATATTGGCATGGGGGTGCAACATTATGGTTGGTTTACTTCACCTTTGCGCCGTGCTGCCGATTATATCAATCAAAAACAATTAATCAGTTTAATTGATGACACCGCTCCTGCGCGTTATCAAGCGGGCGATTCCATGTTGTTTGCGGCATTGCGTGATTTTGATACGACTTATGCCGCTTATAATGATTTTCAGCGCGAGATGGAGCAATATTGGAGCTTGGTATATGTGCAGCAACAAGGTTGGCGCGAGCTAACAGGTGTGGTACTCAAAGAAGATTTGGTACGCATTCATGGTTTGCCCTTGGTTGCCCGTGCCACAGGTTTGCCCATTGATTTATTGCCTAAAACCACGGTGCGCTTGGCAATTACAGAGCTTAGCCCTGAAAAGCAGTTTATTGGTTTAAATTATTTAAATGCCGTATTGGTGGCGTAAGGGGGAGGCATCATGTTTAAAATCTTTGTACAAACGGTGTTGTTGGGTGGGGTTTTGGTGGCGTGTTCACCTGCGGAGAAGCAGCAAGCTGCCACCACGCCTGCGGAGCAAAGCGCGGCAGCATTGTCTGCCGATAAATTGGTGTTAAAACAAGCCTTGCAAGACCTGAAAAATGAAACAGGCAAAACCCATCAGCAAATGCTGACCGTGATTCGTGAACCCGATAGCGCCCAAAAAACGCAAAAAGTGTGGCAACTGATTCAAGAGTCGCACCAGCAAGAATTGGCAGTCTTACAAAAAGTGAAATTGCAGCATAGTCAGCCCCAATTATCATGGCAAACTTTATTAAATAACACCGAAGCCATGGCAAATTTAGCCGGTCAGATTGCTCAAGCGTATGGCAAAAACGATGTTACCACAGGCAATCAACTGGAAGCCGAGTATGGCAAACACAATACCGAACAATCCCAAGCCCTTGCCGAGCTTGGGCAACTGCTAAACACTCCCTAATTTTTCCCCGATTAACCTATTAAGATAACGATACAGACCATGACCCAACGAAAAATACTTGTTACTTCCGCTTTGCCTTATGCCAATGGTGCGATTCATCTCGGGCATATGGTGGAGCATATCCAAACCGATATTTGGGTACGTTTCCAAAAATTGCGTGGCAATGAATGTTATTACTGCTGTGCCGATGACACCCATGGCACACCTGTGATGCTTGCTGCACAAAAAAAAGGCATTGCCCCCGAAGACATGATTGCAGCAGTGCGCGAAGAGCATTTAGCTGATTTTACAGGCTTCCATATTGGCTACGACAACTATTACAGCACCCATTCGCCTGAAAACAAAGCCTTTTCAGAATCCATTTATCGCACGCTAAAAGCCAATAACAAAATTGAAAGCCGCGTGATTGAACAACTGTTTGACCCTGAAAAACAAATGTTCTTGCCCGACCGCTTTGTGAAAGGCGAATGCCCTAAATGCCATGCTGCCGACCAATATGGCGACAACTGCGAATCGTGTGGCACCACATATTCCCCCACCGAATTGATTAAACCCTATTCCACCTTATCAGGTGCCACCCCCATTTTAAAAGAATCAGAACATTTCTTCTTTAAATTGGGCGATTGTGTGGATTTTCTCAAAGCATGGACCAGCGGCAGCAGCACATTAGCGAATGGCAGAGTACAAAGCCATTTGCAGCCTGAAGCCCTCAATAAAATGAAAGAATGGCTGGGCGATGAGCAAGAAAACCAATTATCAGATTGGGATATTTCGCGTGATGCGCCCTATTTTGGTTTTGAAATTCCCGATGCGCCTAATAAATACTTTTATGTGTGGCTCGATGCGCCCATAGGCTACATGGCATCGTTTAAAAATCTGTGCGACCGCATAGGCATTCAATTTGATGACTATTTCCAAGCCGATAGCCAAACGGAGATGTATCACTTTATCGGGAAAGATATTTTATATTTCCATGCCTTATTTTGGCCGGCTATGTTGCATTTTTCAGGGCATCGTGCGCCCACAGGCGTATTCGCACATGGCTTTTTAACCGTGGATGGGCAAAAAATGTCCAAATCGCGTGGCACATTTATCACCGCTAAATCGTATTTAGAGGGTGGATTAAACCCCGAATGGATGCGCTATTATATTGCTGCTAAATTAAACAGCAAAATTGAAGATATTGATTTGAATTTACAAGACTTTATTGGGCGGGTAAACAGCGATTTGGTGGGCAAATACGTTAATATTGCAGCCCGTGCCGCAGGTTTCATCGCCAAGCGTTTTGATGGGCAACTGCAAGATGTTGCTCACAGCCCTTTATTGGCACAATTAAGCGCACAAAGTGAAGCGATTGCTGATTGTTATGAACAGCGTGAATATGCCAAAGCTCTGCGTGAAATCATGGCATTAGCCGATATGGTAAATGAATATGTGGATGCCAATAAGCCATGGGAGTTAGCCAAACAAGCCGAGCAAGAGAACCGTTTGCATGAGGTGTGCAGCGAGTTGATTAATGCGTTTGCCATGTTAACGGCTTATTTGGCACCTGTTTTGCCTAAAGTGGCAGAGCAAGCGGCGGCGTTTTTGAATGTTCCTGCCATCACATGGGCGCATACGCGCGAAACTTTAGGTGTACATCGTATTCATAAATATGAGCATTTGATGCAACGTGTGGAGCAAAAACAAGTGGACGATTTGATTGAAGCGAATAAACAAAGTATTGCTGCGGCTGCAACACCTGCGGTTGCCAGCAGCCAATATGTGCCGGTGGCAGAGCAATGTAGTTTTGATGATTTCATGAAAGTGGATATGCGTGTGGCAAAAGTGCTGAACTGTGAAGCGGTAGAAGGCAGCAGCAAATTGCTCAAATTCTCGTTGGATTTTGGTTTTGAACAACGCACGATTTTTTCAGGCATTGCCGCCAGCTATCCTAATCCTGCTGAATTGAATGGACGCATGGTGATTGCGGTTGCTAATTTTGCACCGCGCAAAATGGCGAAGTTTGGTACATCAGAAGGCATGATTTTATCGGCTGCCACGGCTGATGGTAAATTAAAGCTATTAGATGTGGATGCAGGCGCACAAGCAGGCGATAAAGTGGGCTAAAATGTGCGGATAAAAAGAAGCCGTTATCTCATTGGGGATAACGGCTTTTGCCATTAAATGCGTTTGGCTAGGGCTTCTGCTTTGCCCACATATAGGGCAGGGGTTAATGCCAATAATTGCTGTTTGGCATCGGCAGGAATGTCTAACGAGGTGATAAAGTCTTGTAACACGGCAGGCGTGATGCCATCTTTGCCGCGTGTTAAATCTTTGAGTTTTTCATACGGATTGGCAATGCCATAACGGCGCATCACGGTTTGAATCGGCTCGGCTAATAATTCCCAAGTGGCATCTAAATCGGCTGCCAAAGCAGCAGGATTGGCTTCTAATTTATTCAAACCGCGCAAATGTGCCACCAAACCTAAAATGGTATAGCCCACACCCACACCCATATTACGCAATACGGTGCTGTCGGTTAAATCGCGTTGCCAACGAGAGATGGGCAGTTTTTCAGATAAAAAGCCCAATACGGCGTTTGCCATACCCAAATTGCCTTCTGAGTTTTCAAAATCAATGGGATTGACTTTATGTGGCATGGTTGAACTGCCCACTTCGCCTGCTTTCACTTTTTGTTTGAAATAACCCAATGAAATGTAACCCCAAACATCGCGGTTAAAATCAATCAAAATGGTGTTGATGCGGCTAATGGTTTGGAAAAATTCCGCCATATAGTCGTGTGGTTCAATTTGAATGGTATAGGGATTAAAGGTTAAACCTAAGGATTGTTCCACAAAGTTTTGGCAATGTTGTTCCCAATCTATATCAGGATAGGCAACCATATGGGCGTTGTAGTTGCCCACCGCACCGTTGATTTTACCTAAAAATTCTTGTGCGGTTAATTGCTGAATTTGGCGTTGTAAACGATACACCACATTGGCGATTTCTTTGCCTAAAGTGGACGGTGTGGCAGGCTGACCGTGTGTGCGGCTCATCATCGGCACTGCCGCCAAATCATGCGCCATGTCGGTTAATTTGCTCACAATTTCTGCTAATTTAGGCAGCAATACGGTTTCACGCGCTTCTTGTAGCATCAGCGCGTGTGATAAATTATTGATGTCTTCTGAGGTACAGGCAAAATGGATAAATTCATTCACTTTTTGTACTTCAGCATTATTGGCAAAACGCTGTTTTAACCAATATTCAATGGCTTTCACATCGTGGTTGGTGGTGGCTTCAAAGGCTTTAACCGCCGCCGCATCGTCTAATGAAAAATGCGCAATCACATCATCTATTTCGGCTAAAGTGGCGGCACTAAAAGCGGGTACTTCGGTGATTTTAGGCTCGGCAGCTAAGGCTTTGAGCCAACACAGTTCCACTTTAACACGCGCTTTCATTAAACCATATTCAGAAAAAATAGGGCGCAAGGTTTCCACCGATTTGGCATAACGACCATCTAAGGGAGACAAGGCGGCAATAGAATTAATCATAAGATAATTTCCTGTTGGGAAGGCAGAATCAAGAAAAAGAGCCGTATCACGGCTGAAAGAGGCGATTATACCGCACATTAAAAACGGTTGCCTGAAACCCAATGTTCAAGCAACCGTTTTTTATGCAAAGTGGTTTATTTTACAATCTGATTTAATTCGCCTTTGGCATATTTGTTTGCCATTTTCTCTAAAGAAATCGGCTGAATTTTGCTGGCTTGACCTTCGCAACCAAATGCCAAATAACGGTCGATACAGATTTGTTTCATCGCTTCTACGGTTTTGGCTAAATATTTGCGTGGGTCAAATTCCGCAGGGTGTTCGGTCATAAATTGACGAATCGCACCGGTTGAAGCCAAGCGCAAATCGGTGTCAATATTCACTTTGCGCACACCGTGCTTGATGCCTTCCACAATTTCAGCAACAGGCACACCATAAGTTTCACCAATCGCGCCACCATTTTCATTAATGATTTTCAACCATTCTTGCGGCACAGAGCTGGAGCCGTGCATCACAATATGTGTGTTAGGCAAGGCTTCGTGGATTTCTTTAATGCGGTCAATTCGCAACACATCGCCTGTGGGCGGACGGGTAAATTTGTATGCGCCATGACTGGTGCCAATGGCGATTGCCAAAGCGTCTACACCTGTGTCTTGCACAAAACGACGCGCATCTTCTACGCTGGTGAGCATTTGGTCATGCGACAGCTTGCCGACTGCGCCCACGCCATCTTCTTCGCCTGCTTCACCCGTTTCCAAATTGCCCAATACGCCAATTTCACCTTCCACCGATACACCACAAGCATGGGAGAACTGCACCACACGGCGGGTTACTTCCACATTGTATTCATAGCTAGAAGGGGTTTTACCGTCTTCTAATAATGAGCCGTCCATCATCACTGAGCTGAAGCCCAGTTGAATCGAACGCTGACACACATCGGGCGAAGCACCGTGGTCTTGGTGCATCACCACAGGAATATGAGGAAATTCTTCAATGGCTGCCAAAATCAAATGGCGTAAAAAAGGCGCGCCTGCATATTTACGCGCTCCTGCACTGGCTTGCACAATAACGGGTGCGTTTACTTGATTGGCGGCTTCCATAATGGCGCGCATTTGTTCAAGGTTGTTCACATTAAAAGCGGGTAAACCATAGCTGTGTTCGGCAGCATGGTCTAAAAGTTGGCGCATGGAAACGAGTGCCATAATCGAAGCTCCTGTTTTGGGTTTGTAGTTTGATGTAGTTAATGGCGAGATTATAACAGGGAGATAAGCAGTAAATAAACCATTTTTAATGCCTCAAAACAGAAAAAAGGCGGATAACCCGTATCCGCCTGATTACTTCTGATTACAATTTGCTTACTGGGCAAATTTTTCTAATGCCGCCACAGCAGGCAATTCTTTGCCTTCTAAAAACTCTAAGAATGCGCCGCCACCTGTTGAAATATAGCTGATTTGCTCGGTTACCCCAAATTTGGCAATCGCAGCTAAAGTATCGCCACCGCCTGCAATTGAGAACGCATCACTTTCGGCAATCGCGCGAGCCAAGGCTTCGGTACCGCCTGCAAATTGGTTAAATTCAAACACGCCCACAGGACCATTCCAAACCACCGTGCCTGCTTGTTTTAACAAGTCGGCTAAAGCAGCGGCTGATTGTGGACCAATATCCAAAATCATATCGTCTGCGCCCACCTCATCAATGGATTTGGTAACCGCCGCAGCCGTTTCGGCAAATTCAGTTGCCACCACCACATCGGTTGGCAAGGGTACCACACCGCCTTTGGCTGCCATTTTTGCCATAATGGTTTTCGATTCTTCCACCAAATCGGCTTCGGCTAAGGATTTGCCAATCGGTTTGCCTGAGGCTAATAAGAAAGTGTTGGCAATGCCACCGCCCACAATTAATTGGTCTACCTTATCGGCAAGGCTTTCCAAAATGGTGAGCTTGGTGGAAACTTTGCTGCCTGCCACAATCGCCACCATAGGACGCGCAGGCTCTTTTAAGGCTTTATCCAAAGCATCTAATTCGGCAGCCATCAAAATACCTGCACAAGACAAAGGCGCTGCTGCTGCAACGGCTTCAGTAGAGGCTTGGGCGCGGTGAGCCGTACCAAAAGCATCGTTTACAAACACATCACACAAAGCGGCATAGGCTTTGCCCAATTCGGGGTCGTTTTTCTTTTCGCCCTTATTGATGCGGACGTTTTGCAACATCGCTACTTCGCCTGCTTGCAGTTGAGGAGCGTGAGTGCGCCAATCGTTTAACACTTGAACGGTTTTGCCCAAGAGTGTGCCTAAATGAGCAGCAACAGGGGCGACATCGTCTTCAGGATGAAACTCGCCTTCTGTGGGGCGACCCAAATGCGACATCACAATCACGGCTGCACCATTGTCTAAACAATATTGAATAGAAGCCAATGAAGCGCGAATACGGGTGTCATCGCTGATTTGACCGTTTTTAAACGGCACATTCATATCGGCACGAATCAAAACGGTTTTGCCTTGTACATTTTGTTCAGTCAGTTTCAAAAAAGCCATGATGGTTTATCCTTGAGTTGGGGAAAAAAAGATTATTTACTGCATTGCTGTTGAAGAAGCAAAATGGCGTCATCGAGTTTTTTGCCATTCACTTCGCCAGTAATTTGCTGCTTGAAGCGACAGCCTTTTGCCTCCACTATGGTATAAGGCAATGCGCCCACTTGATTGCCTAAGGTTTGCATAAAAGCGCGGCTGTCTTTACCCGTATAACGCCAAATGGGATAGCTCACAGGCGTGGTTTTAAGAAACTTCGCCATATTGTTTTCATGGTCTAGTGCGATGCCAATCAGCTCAACTTTTTTCTTGTTAGCGCGTTTTTGATACCAAGCCGACATGGCGGGCATTTCTTTGCGACACGGCGCACACCATGTTGCCCAAATATTCACAATACGCACCGAAGTGGGTTGGTGTGCGAGGGTTTGTGTTTTCCCACTGGGATAAGCAACTAAATCATTAGCCAGCGCAGGTGCCACACCAGCAAGCAAAGGTAATAACAGAAAAACAATGGGTTTCATGTTGAATTTTAAGGTATCTATTAAGATATAGATTATAATGTGTTTTGCACATCATTTCTTTTGCATGTTTCAACACAGGGCAACACAACAAGCGTTGCATTATGTGTTGCCAGGGGGTATTTGACCCATTGATTATTATCCACCGTAAATGGCAGGGGTTCAACCATTAAGGGATTTTTGCTGAAAACAAATTGTTGCAAAGTTGTTGGGTAAACACGCAAACCATTTTGTTGAACACCATGATAAAACGTTTTGATGATGAATTTAGAAGAAAATGAAGATAAGGTTATTCAAAAACCAAAAATGTGGATTCCATTACAACGAACTTATGAAAGTTTATGGGGGTATTTTTGGCGCGGCTTAAAAATCAGTATAGCGGCGGTGGTATTGATGTGGTTGCTGTGCTTAGGGCAGGTGTATTACTACGGTCAAAGCACCTTACCACAGGGCTATCATGGTGATGTGGCGGTGGTGTTGGGGGCGGCTGCATGGGATGTGCGTCCATCGCCTGTGTTTCGTGAGCGCATCAATCATGCCATCACTTTATATCGCAATGGACAGGTTGATAAACTGGCGTTTACAGGTGGTACACCCAAAAAAGGCTATATGACGGAAGCGGAAGTGGGGCGGCGGTATGCTTTGCAACAAGGCATTCCTGCGGGCGATATTGTGTTGGAAAAAACGTCGCGCGATACCTATCAAAATTTGGTGAATATTCGTCCTGTGTTGCGTGAAAATGAGCTGTATAAGGTGGTGGTGGTGAGCGACCCTTATCATTTAGCACGCGCGGCAGCAGTGGCGAAAGATATTGGCTTAAGAGCGCATTTTTCAGGTACGCCTACCAGTCGTTTTTCTGATACAGAAAAGAAGTTGAAATTTATTTTGCAAGAAAGCAGCCAATTATTTGGCTATTATTGGTGGCATGTGGGACATTATGTCTTAACTGCGATTTTTTAAAAAAAACCGTTCAAGTGATTTTGAACGGTTTTTTTGTGGAGAAGGTTTAGCGGTTTTTGCTGCCTTTGGTTTTTTTATCGGTGGCTGCCAAACGGGCTGCCACATATTCAACCATTAAGTCTTTCTTTTCCCAAAAAAAGACTTCCATTTTTTGCAATGAGTAGATTTTTTTAATCATCATGGGCAAACCATCATGAATGATGGCGGCAACTTGTTTGTTGCTGGTTTCATTGTCCATGGCAGTTTTTAAATCCATGCCTTGTTCATCTAAATAGGCTTGTAATTTTTTTTTCACGCCACCGTGAATTTCAAATTGTTGAATCATATTGTTTCCGTAAGGTTTGGTTGAAGAAAATAATTATTCGGCATTTATCGGCTTATTTTAGCAGAAATCAGAGTTTGGTAACACATGATGACCTATAATGCAGCCGTTTAATAGCTGCCAAACAGGTGAAACAGATGTATTTATGGTTTAAGTTGCTGCATATTTTCTTTATTATTGCGTGGTTTGCGGGCTTATTTTACTTGCCACGGATTTATGTGAACTTGGCGCAAGTAGATGCCCACGATGGTGCGGAATATCAACGTTTGCTGGGCATGGCGGAACGTTTGTTTAAATTCAGCACCCCATGGGCAATCGGCTCGGTGGTATGTGGTGTGGTCATACCGTTTGTGGTGGGCTGGTGGCAACAAGGCTGGGTGCATAGTAAGCTGTTATTGGGTGTGGCATTGTTGGCATATCATTTTTATTGTTATCGTTTGTTGCAAGATTTTCGTCATCACCAAAATCGGTTTTCGCATCGTTGGTATCGGGTATTTAATGAAATCCCTGTGTTGATTATGATAGCGGCTTTGTATTTGGTGATTTTTAAACCGTTTTAAGTGAAGCGTATGAGTGGAATTGAAATTGAACGCCGTTTTTTATTGAAAAACGATGCGTGGAAAGCGGTTGCGGGTGCGCCTTGTTTGATGAGTCAGGGTTATTTGAGTGTGGAGAAAGAGCGCATTATTCGTTTGCGTATCATAGGCAATCGGGCGTGGCTCACTTTAAAAGGCTATATTTCTGATGTGTCGCGCAGTGAATTTGAATATGAGATTCCTGTGGCAGATGCACAAACCATGATGGATACCATGTGTCCTTTTCGTTTGGAAAAACATCGCTATGAAGTGAATTATCAGGGCTTTGTTTTTGAAATTGATGAGTATTTTGGCGATAACGCGCCTTTGATTGTGGCAGAACTGGAATTGCCTGCGGAAGATACGCCGTTTCCACGTCCTGATTGGTTGGGTGAAGAAATTACGTCTGATGGGCGTTTTACCAATGCGTATTTAAGTAAACACCCCTATTCACAATGGGATAGATAAAAACAGGGCATGGTAAAAACCATGCCCTGATGCGTTTAAACGCGAATGCGATTGGCTTCGGCTAATAATGCCAATAATTGTTCGGTGCTGTCCCAACCAATACACGCATCGGTAATGCTTTGACCGTAAGTAACGGGCTGGTCTTGGCGACCTTCAACCAAGTGGCTTTCTACCATCACACCCATGATGTTTTGCTCACCATTGCGGATTTGTTGTGCCACATCTTCTGCCACTTCCATTTGACGTTTGTAGTCTTTGCGGCTGTTGGCATGGCTGAAATCCACCATGAGTTTGGGGGTAACACCTGCGTGGGTGAGCTGTTCGGCTGCGGCTTTAACGTGGCTGCTGTCGTAGTTAGGTTCTTTGCCACCGCGTAAAATCACATGGCAATCGGGATTGCCGCTGGTGTGTACAATCGCGGAATGTCCTGTTTTGGTAACCGATAAGAAGTGGTGGGGATGATTGGCTGCACCAATGGCATCAATGGCAATTTTGAGATTGCCATCTGTGCCGTTTTTAAAACCCACAGGGCAAGATAAGCCACTGGATAATTCACGGTGTACTTGGCTTTCGGTGGTACGCGCACCGATGGCACCCCATGAAATCAAGTCAGCGTAATATTGCGGCGTAATCATGTCTAAAAACTCGGTGGAAGCAGGCATGCCCATGTTGTTGAGTTCAAGCAGCAATTTACGCGCTTGGCGTAAACCAAAATTGATGTCGAAAGTGCCGTTGAGATGGGGGTCGTTAATCAAGCCTTTCCAACCTACGGTGGTGCGCGGTTTTTCAAAATACACACGCATCACAATGAGTAATTCTTTGGCGTATTTTTGGCGCAAGGGTAATAAGCGTTGAGCATATTCAATAGCGGCTTTGGGGTCGTGAATGGAGCAAGGTCCAATAATGACTAATAGACGGTTGTCTTTCCCATGTACTAAGTCGGCAATTTCTTGGCGCGTTTGTACAACCAATTCGGTTGCTGCATCGCTAATGGGCAATTCATATAAATGCGCTAAAGGGGGTAATAATTCGTGAATGGCATTAATGCGAACATCATCGGTTTTTTTTAAGCGGTTCATGTGTTTTCTCTGGATATGATTGATTTTAATGCTTGCCAAGCATAACGACAGTTAAGGGGTTTGACAAGTTAAAAAGGAAAAGTTTTGTTATTTAATTGCGGAAATTTTAGCATTTAATCTATTTTTACTATTAAATAGGTGTGAAAGCGTTTTTTGTTGCAATAAATAACTATTTGGCAAGTTCGGCATCAATTTCACGATATAAATCGGAGAAATTGGGTTCGCCCACAAAGGTTTTGACGATTTCGCCTTGTTTATTGATTAATACGGAGGTGGGGTAAACTTGTGTGCCAAAGGCTTTGCCCACCGCACCATCGGCATCATACATCACGGTAAACGGTAATTGGCGCGTGCTGGTGTAGTTACGCACGCTTTCAATGGGGTCGAAAGGCTGGGAAATACCTAATACTTGAAAGTTTTTGCCTTGATAATCGTGTGCCATTTTAATCACTTTGGGCATCTCGCTCACGCACCCTGGGCAAGAGGGAAACCAAAAATTGATAAAGGTTACTTTGCCCTGTAAATGTTGATTATCAATGGTTTTGCCGTTTAAATCGGCAAGCGAAAAGGTGGGAGCAGGTTGTGATTTGGGGATTAAGGCGATAGCCAATAAACCACCAATCAGGATACCAACAGTTAGAGCAAATAATTTTTTCATCCAAGTTTCCTTGTGGGTTAAAACGCCTATTGAGGGCAGCAAAAATGGGGCATTAGGAAGAAGAGAGTAGGGTTTGCAGTTGATGCAACAAGCTGGCGGGTAAGGATACGCTGCGTTGATTTTGCACCGCCACCAAAGTTACTTCCGCGCTTGCCACGATTTTTTGATTATGGGCAAACACGATGGTTTGTTGTAACACCAGCTGGCGTGTTTCTAGGGATTGAATGCGATTGTGAATGTGGAGGGTGTCGCCAAAAGTGGCGCTGCGCCGATAGCGAATATCCACGCGCGCCACCACCATTTGAATGTCGCCCAGTAAGGTTAATAAATCACATTGTTCAAAATAATCCCAACGGGATTCTTCTAAAAACTCTAAATAACGGGCATTATTCACATGACCATAACCATCTAAATGGTAGCCACGCACATGGATTTGAGTCGGCTGCATCAGTTTAACGATAAGGGTTGGAAAGATTCACGCGCTAAAGGCTCAGCAGTTAAATCGGTAACGACTGTAGAGAGCTGAATATCAAACCATTCGTTAAAAATATCAGGGTGTAAATCAGGCCATTCGCTTTCGTCTTCACACCAATCGGCTAATTCGGCAGCGAAAATTTCTTCTACCCGTGTTTCAATTTCCGCCCACACTTCATCGGCACTATCACAAGGGTTGACCAAATAAGCATTGGCATCAGCTTGTAAGTCTTCTAATGTGATGTCGGCTAAATCTACCCCCACCGCTTGCAGCCAATGCCAAAAAGGTTCTAAGGGTATCAATAGGAACACGCTGCGATTAACTTCATACATGATGGGCTTCCTTCTGATGAGCTGGTGTGATGGGGTGCATCATAATGGAAAAATCCGCAATCGTCATCTACACCCCCATTAAAGGAATCAAAATGGGGACAAAAATCGCAGTTAGAATGCCATTAAAAATCAACCCCAAGCTGGCATAAGCCGCTAATTTTTTACTGCGTTCTAATGAGGCAGCAATACCCATGGCGTGCGAAGCCGAACCCATCGACATGCCCTGCGACATGGGTTTGGTTACGGTGCTGGCACTCATCAAACGATAGCCTGCCATTTGCCCTATCATGCCTGCTGCAATCACGGTGGCGGCGGTAATGGCAGGGATACCGCCTATGCTTTTTGTGATTTCAATCGCAATCGGATTGGTAACTGATTTGGCTGCCAAGCTCAACACCACATCACGTTCCGCCCCCATCAGTTTGGCAAGATACACCGCGCTCACAATGCCTATAATGCTGCCTGCGCCTTGAGATAACACAATGGGCAACCATTGTTTGCGGATTTTGTCCCAGTTTAAATACAGTGGCACAGCTAAGCCCACCACAGCAGGTTTCAGCCAAAAATCAATAAAAACAGCCGCCTCATGATAAGTGGGATAATCAATGCCAAACAGTTTTAAATACAGAATCATCACCACCGTGCTACACAACACGGGATTGACCAACACATTGCCTGTGCGCGTGCGGATAATGTTTACAATCCAAAATACTGTAATGGTCAGCCAAATCAGCACAATGGGGTGGCGTAACATCGTTTCCATCTGATTCATCTTAGTATTTCCGTAGCCATTCGTGGGTTTTGCCCGTTACCAACATCACCGCTAACGTACTGCCTACGGTTGCCACCATAATCGACCAAAAATCGCGCGACACCAAATCTAAATAACTCATCACCGCCACACAAGGGGGAACTAAAAACAGCGATAAATTTGCCATCATGGTATCCACCAAACCTTGCAGCCACGCCACATTCACCCATTTTAAATGTAACGCAATAAATAACAATGCCATGCCAATGATACTGCCGGGTAGTCTTAAACCTGTGAAATAAATCACCGCTTCGCCCACCGCCAAACAGCCAAAAATCACACTTAATGCACGAATTAAATACATGTTTTATTTCTCCTAATATGTTTATATGTTTTTATTAATATATAAAATATAGTCTGCCTCTTAACAAAAAGCAACCTAACCAGAAAAAACCGCTCAAACAGATGGTTTGAGCGGTGCAAAATGAATGATTAGGGCGATGAAAAAATAACCACCCCAAAATAAGAGGATATTTTGGGGTGGTTATTGCAAGGCAATGATTAAGATGAATGTGCTTGATAGGGGTTTTCTAGCCCTGCTATTAATTCTGCTAAATATGCCCGTAATTGTGCTTCACCGCAGCCCATTAAGAGCGCATCTTCAAACGCATCTTGTGCCATTTGATAGAGTTCGGTCATGTTTTCACTCATCACCTTAATTTTTTCGGTGCAAGAAACAATGTTGCCAGCATCGCCATACCATGTGGGCATTTCGGGCATACTCATAAAGTGTCCTTGTTAATTGGTAAACTGGTCGGCATTGCGAGGTTTAACGCGCCGTGCAGTAACGTATTTGCTGTTCCAGTATTTATTGCTCATGCTGGTGATTTCAATGCTTTTGCCTGTGCGGGGCGCATGAATAAAGCGGTTGTTGCCAATATACATACCCACATGAGAAATGCGGCTGCCTGCGGTGTTGAAAAATACCATATCACCGGGTTGCAAATTGCTGCGGTTCACTTGTGAACCCATGCGCGCTTGTTCCGCAGCCGTGCGCGGTAGATTCACTTGCAAGGTTTTACGGAAAATGTATTGCATAAAGCCGCTGCAATCCATGCCACTGGTGGGCGATGTGCCACCAAAACGGTATGCCACGCCAATTAAGCCCATGGCGCTGGCAATCAGTTGGTCGGCTTCATTGCGTGATAAGCGAGCGGCATTGGCGGTGAGGTCTGCGGCGGCGGCTTTGGTGCGCAAGAGTTTTTGCAAACCGTCTTCACCTGCATGCAGTGCTTGTCCAGTTTGCTGTCGTAAAAAATCTTGAATCACATCGGCTTGGGCGGTGTGTGAGATTGCCAAGCACCCTGCTAAACCTAAGATTAATGAATATCGTTGCCAAATATTGTTCATTTTTTTCAATCCCCGTGCGTTATCGTATTGTGTTTTCATCGTTTTTCGTAATGGGCAAGCATAAAACCCTTGCGTGTATGCTATGGTAAAACGCATGAAGGCAAAGGTTTTTGCTGAGTAAAATGTGCTATGCTGCACTTTTGTTGTGCTAAAGATACCACAAATCAAGCCCATGATGATACCAACTTTACTCGCTATGCGCGATTTTTCTCGTTTGCGTGAAATTATTGCGATTCTTTCCAAATATGGTTTGGGGGAGTTTGTACAACGTATTAAATTGTCTGGTAAGCCCGTGGAGCAAGGTTTAGCAGCACCTGAGAGCCGCTATATGAGTACGCCACGCCGCTTTCGATTGGCGTTTGAAGAACTCGGACCGACTTTTGTGAAGTTGGGTCAAATTTTATCCACACGGGTGGATATTTTTAATGCGGAATGGATAGAGGAATTTGAGCAACTGCAATGCAATGTTACTCCGATTGCAACAGCAGATATTTATGCTTTGATTGAATCGCATTTGGGTTGCCCGATAGGGGAGGTGTTTCAATCGATTGAAGTGAACCCAATAGGCAGCGCTTCGATTGCTCAAGTGCATAAGGCGGTGCTGCTCAATGGCGATACGGTGGCAGTTAAAATTAAACGCCCTGATATTGATAAGGTGATTCAGGCGGATTTGCGGATTTTGAATCATTTGGCAAGTTTGATTGAATCGGAGATTCCTGAAACACGCCGTTATCAACCTGTGCAAATGGTGCAGTATTTTGCGCGCAGTTTGGCAAAAGAAACGGATTTGTCGTTTGAATTGCGTTATATGGTGCGCTTTGAAAATGCGTTTCAACGCCATCCGTTTATTCATATTCCTAAGGTGTATGCGGAATATTCTAATCGTCATATTTTGGTGCAGGAGTATATTACCGACACGCTGTTGCGCAATATGGTGTTAGATGATGTCAGCCTTGATGTGCGTCATACGCTGGCGTGTCGCATCACAGATACTTTGTTTACCATGATTTTGAAACAGGGTTTTTTTCATGCCGACCCCCACCCTGGTAATATTTTTATTGGCAGCCATGACCGCATTACGTTGATTGATTTTGGTTTGGTGGGGCATTTATCGGCAACGCGCCGCCGTGAAATCATTGCCTTGATTAAGGCTTTGATGGAGCGCGACCAATTTACCATGCAATATGTGTTGAGTAATTGGGCGCAAGGGGAATTGCCTGATGAGAATTTGTTGGGCGCAGATGTGTTGGAAATGTTGTTGAATTATGAACATACGCCCATGCGTGATTTACGCATCAGTCAGGTGATTAATGATATTACGCAAATTATGCGTAGCCATGGATTAACGCTGCCTGCGGATTTGGTGATGCTGTTTAAAACTTTGATTACGTTGGAGGGTGTGGTCAAGCGTTTGGATGGGAATACGGAATTGTTGGAACAAGCCAAGCCTATTGTGTTGGATGAGTTGCACAGTCGTTTTTCGCCTGAACATGTGATGCGAAAAAGTCGTATGCATGTTCAAACTTTGGTTCAAGCAGCAGATGAGTTGCCACAAAATCTGATTCGTTTGTCGCGCCGTATTCAAAAAGGGCGGTTTAATATTAATTTGGATGTGAAACGTTTAGACGATGTGAGCCATCAACTTGACCGCGCGACCAATCGTTTGACGATGGGGATTGTTACGGCGGCTTTGATTATTGGTTCATCTATTGTGATGAATATTGAAAGTTCGCAGTTTATTGGTTTTATGGGTTATTTGTTGGCGTTTGCGAATAGTTTGTGGATTATTTGGTCGATTTGGCGTTCGGGGAAGCATTAAGTTGATAAGGTTGAATGGGGCGGCTTGGTTGGCGGCTGCGCGTTTGCGTACTTTGCCTTTGGCGTGTTCTGCTACGTTATGCGGTGCGTGGTTGGCGCATCAACAGGGTGTGTTTCAACTGGATATTGCGGTGTTGGCAACGATAACGGCGATGGCTTTGCAGGTGTTCAGTAATTTTGCCAATGATTATGGCGATGCTTTGCATGGGGCAGACCGTTATCGTGAGCATGCGCCTCAACGTATGGTGGCGACTGGTAAAATTGCGGTGAGCAGTATGCGTTGGGGCTTGCTGGTTCAGGCGCTGGTGTGTTGTGGATTGGGTGGGGTGTTGTTGTCTGTGGCAGCGGTTCAAACGTGGGGCATATGGTTGTTGTTGGGTGCCAGTGCGTTAATTGCGGCTTTTACTTATACCGCAGGGGTTAAGCCGTATGGTTATTATGGTTTAGGCGATGTGGCGGTGTGGTTGTTTTTTGGTGGTTTGGGGGTGGCAGGAAGCGAAGCCTTGTATAGTGGGCAATGGCAACTGCGCTCGTTGTTACCTGCAAGCGCGGTGGGCTGCTGGTGTGTGATGGTGTTAAATTTAAATAATATGCGCGACCGTTTCAGCGACCAGCAAGCAGGGAAATATACGTTGGCGGTGCGTTTGGGTGCACGATGGGCGCGTCATTATCAAGCAGGTTTGGCAATCATAGCATGGGTTTGTTGGTTGATTTGGCTGCCTGCGCAAGGGCAATTTAGGCTGTGGTTGGCGGTGGTGTGGGTGCTGACGGGAGTGCATTTATGGCAAGTTTATCGTGTATCGCAAGCGGCGGCGTTTGACCGTTTATTGCCTCAATGGAGCATCTGTGTATTGGCAATGGTGTTGCTGCTGTGGTGGTGTTAAGGCAGACAAAAATAAACGAGGCTGTTACAATCTTTTCTCTTGTTTAACCCACACACTTAGGATAACACCATGCAAAATGATGTTTATAGCTATTCCCAGTCTTCCATAGGCACGCACAATCCCAGTAGCATTTTGCGTAAAACGTATGGTTTATTGGGCTTATCTTTTATTCCCTGTGCGCTGGGTGCTTATATAAGCAGCAGCGTTGGTTTCAACATTTATGCCGCTTTGGGTAACCGTTGGTTGGGCTTGATTGCGGTGCTGGCATTTTTCTATGGCATGGTTTTTCTGATTGAGAAAAACCGTTATAGCAATGTGGGCGCAGGGTTGTTGATGGTCTTTACCTTTGGTATGGGCGCATTGATTTCCCCTTTATTGCAATACAGCTTGAATATGCCTAATGGTGCCAAACTGGTGGGCATCGCTGCTCTGATGACGGCAGCTGTTTTTGCGGTAATGTCGGTGTTAGCCCATCGCGCTAATATCAATACCCATGCCTTGAGCCGTTTTTTAATGGTGGGCTTTGTGGTGTTGATGGTGGGCATGATTGCCAATCTGTTTTTACAACTGCCTGTGTTGAGCTTAACCATTGCAGGCGTATTTGTGGTGTTTAGCTCTTTGATGATTTTGTGGCATACACGCACCATCGTGGAAGGGGGCGAAGACAGCTACATCAGCGCAGCCTTAGGCATCTTTATTTCTTTATATAACTTGTTTAGCAGCTTGTTGCAAATCTTATTGTCTTTAGCGGGCGATGATTAATCCCTGTTCTTGCCAAGACCATTTATCTCATCAGATAAATGGTCTTTTGACATTTCCAGCCAAAGGCACTATTCTGCTGCCCATTCTGTTTCGCAACCGCATATTAGCGGTGTTGATATGACCACTCCTACTTCTATCCGCCGTGCTGTCTATGCAGGCAGTTTCGACCCCCCCACCAATGGACACTTATGGATGATATGCGAGGCACAAGCCTTGTTTGATGAACTGATTGTGTCGATAGGGGTGAATCCTGATAAAAAAAGCACTTACACCGTTGCAGAGCGGCAAGCCATGTTGGAAGCCATTAGCCGCCCGTTTCCCAATGTGCGGATTACCACATTTGAAAATCAGTTTTTGGTGAATCATGCGCATAATGTGGGTGCGCGTTTTATTGTGCGCGGCATACGCACGGCATCGGATTATGAATATGAGCGTTCGATGCGCTATATTAATAGCGATTTGCACCCCAGTATTTCCACAATTTTTTTGATGCCTCCGCGTGAATTTGCGGAAGTATCCTCTACGATGGTGAAGGGAATGGTAGGGCCTGTGGGATGGCGCGAGATGATACGCCGCTATGTGCCTGAAGCGGTGTATGACAAAATTTTATACGACCATCAGGAACAAGAAAAAGGCTAAAGAAAAAACCATTTGCGCATCAGCAAATGGTTTTTTTGTTTAATAACGATAATAACCGCCACCTCCGCCACCGCGTTGTTGTGAACGGGGATAATGTGCTTGGGAATGTGGGTGCTGGCGGCGATAGTTATCGATATTGTCCACACGCTGAATACGCGCATTGCTGTCGGGGCGGTAGTTGCGCGGTAGGCGGTTGTAGTCGCGGTCGTAGTAATAGCCATCGTTGGTGCTGTAAAACAGGAGGGCTGCCACGCTACCAATAGCAGCAGTTGTTGCCATGGTATTGACTAAGGGGTCGTGTGAAACGCGGCAACCTGATAAGCCAACTATCGCAATTAAACTGGCTGCACTTAAGCCCATTAAAGATGGTTTGGGGAAGGAAAATGTCATTTTTATTACCTTTTAATCATGGTTTTTGTTTTTTTAGTGTGCAAGAAAAGTGGTTTAAGGTGTGGTGGTTTTGTGCAAAATCAGTTGGGCATATTTTAAAGGATTACAAATATATTTTATTTGTCATGATGATGTTGTCGGCTGTAATAATTCATTGTGTTGGGTTAGGGTTTGAAATTACAATCGTTTCTTTTTTCTGATTGGGTGTGTGGCTTCTTGAAGGGGCTATGTTGTTGTAGGAGAGAGGCGGATGAAATCTTATCCTTTAAAATTGGTGTTGTTGATTTTGTTGCCCGCAGCATTGGCATTGAGTTTTTGGTATAGCCCAGCTTGGATGAAGCTGTGTTATGGCTTGGCTTTGTTTTTGTTTGGTATGCAAAGCATTGAGGAGGGTTTAAACCATGCTGCAGGTGGTACGTTAGAACGTTTGATGGGCAGAAGCACTGCCACGCCTGTGAAAGGTTTGTTGTTTGGTATGGGGGCAACGTTTGTGTTGCAATCCAGTACGTTGGTTTCTTTGCTCACCATCGCGTTTTTAAGCGCAGGCATGATAGGTTTGGCAGGCGGTATTGCGGTAATTTTAGGCACAAACTTGGGGGCAACCAGTGGTATTTGGTTGTTGGCGGTGGCAGGGCAAAGTGTCAGCTTGTCGCCTGCGGCGGTGCCGATGCTGATTTTTGGTATTTTGGCAGGTTTTTTTAAGGGTAAATTTAAGGGATTAGGGCGTGTTTTAATTGGTATTGCGCTGATTTTTTTGGGTATTGATGCGATTAAAACGGGTTTTGGTGATTTGGGAGGACAAATTGATTTAGCCGCCATTCGGGTGAGTGGTGTGTGGGAAGTGTTACTGTTTACAGGTATTGGTTTGTTGCTAACGGTGGTGTTGCAATCGTCTCATGCCACATTAATTTTAACCTTAGCAGCATTGGCAGGCGGACAAATCAGTTTAGCTCAGGGTTTTGCGGTGGCGTTGGGGTCTAACGTGGGCAGCAGTTTATCAACAGCATTTGTGGGTATGCTGGGCAGTAACCGCAGTGGTCAGCGTTTGGCAATGGCGCATTTGATTTTCAACGTGGTAACGGCATTGCTGGCGTTGATATTGTGGCTACCGATGACGCGCGGTGTGGCGGCGGTGGGTGATGCGCTGTCGTTGAATAATTTGTTGCAACTGGCGTTGTATCACACTTTGTTTAACTTATTGGGTTTGGCGGTGTTTTGGTTTTTTCAAGTGCAACTGGCAAACAAACTGGTGCAATGGTTGCCTGAAAAAAGCAAAATCAGTTTGGCAGACGAAATGCCTGCTGCCAATCAACGCCACGCCCATTTCTTAGATGACAATATGCTGCGTTCAGGCGATACCGCCGTGCATGCTCTTTGGAAAGAAACGGGGCGTTTGAATCAATTATCTTTAGAAGTGATTGCTCAATCGGCTTTTATTCCCGAATCATTTTTATTTCAATCGGATAACCAGCCACTTGCCGCCCCAGACCAAGCGGTTTTACAAGCTGATGCCCGCCAATTTTATGAAACCTTAATCAAGCCATTGTATGGCGAATTGATAGAGTTTGCAGGCAAAGCCGATATTGATGATGAATCGTATCGCAATCGCTTGATGTTGGCACACGTTACCTCTTTGCGTTTGGTAGAAATCGTGAAAGACGGCAAACACTTGCAAAAAAATATGCGTAATTATTTGCAACAACCCGATTCGCCTGTTTATCCCGATTATCTGCATTTGCGCCATCATTTATTGGAAACATTGCGTTTGTATCGTCAAGCCGTTGCGCTGCCTTGGCATGACCCCGAGCGCGTGGATGAAATCGCTTTATTGGCGCAACATATCGAAATTTTGGATACCGCATTCCGCAGCGATATGTTAGCCAAATTGCGCGGGGGGTTAACTGATAGCTGGCAAACCACTTCTTTGATGAACGACATCACTTATGTGAAAAACATCGGTTTGGGTTTATTAGGCATTTTGCGGGAAGATGTTTGTTTTCCATTAAATAAACAAGAAGAGCCTTGTGTGGCGGCTGAATCTGAATTAACCCAGTCAGCATAAATTAAGGCTACTGAATTTCAGTAGCCTGATGGGAATTAAAAAGTTGGTGCAGTTTCGCTGGTGATGACAGGAGAGGCAGGCTCATCTATCTTTAAAGGCAGGTCGTAACCAATTTCAATCGGAACATCTGCGCCATCGTCTAATGTTGGCGCGGCGGCTTCGGTGGTGGATACAGGCTCAGGCGGCTCAACGGTTGCTGCAAGGGCTGGGGCTGCTTCTGATTTAGGCGTGAGTTGTGAAACGGGAGCAGGAGGAGCGGATGGGCTGTTACCTGCTTCTTCGTTTACCAAATCATCGATATTGATGTTTTCTTCGGCATTGGGCAACGTACCGCCCACTTGTTGCGTGCGCAAACGCATATACATATCGCGCATATAGCTGTATCGATCCAATGCCGCTTGGTCTAAACCATCGGTTAAATCGAGCAAGCCTTCGCGGGTATTGACTGCGCGCAAGGCTTTAACAGAATAACGGGCGGCAGTGCTGTTTTTAAACAGAGGGTTGTCAACAGGGTAAGCCATCAGTATGGTTTCGCCCAAACTATCGCGCACGGTGGACGGACCTAATAGGGGGTAAACAAAATAATTGCTGTTTTTCCACCCCCAAGAAGCAAATGTATCGCCTAAGGTGTTTTTATTGTTGGGAATACCGCCTGCATCGGCAATATTGATTAAACCGCCCAAACCAAATGTGGTATTCACGCCCACTCGTATAAAATCTTCGCTGGCACGTTTGATGTCTAAACGCAATAAATTGCTGCCAAAGCTCACTACATCGCGCAAATTGTTAAAAAAATTGCTCACACCGGTGCGAATGGGTTGGGGCGTGATTTTACGATAGCCTCGCGCCACAGGTGCCAACACATAGCGGTCGGCAGTATCGTTGAATTTAAACATGACGCGGTTATAGGGTTCATAGGGGTCAACCGATTTATCGGCGGCATTCACCATAGGCGCAGCCGCCAAACAAACGGTTAACAGAAAGGCTTTTGGGGTGTTCATCATGATTCCTTTTGAGTGGGCAACGCCGCTTAGATAGCAGCGTCATCATTGATTTTAGGAAATAAGAGACATCATTAAAAGAATGGTGGAATAGATTTGAGGAAAACGCAAGCCTTTCTGTGGCAAGTTTAGGCAGAAGGGCGCAACCAATCTTGAATTTCGTATAACTCGCTTAAGGCTTGCACCGCAACAGGCAGATGATGCAGGGCAGGGCGGTGGGGGGCTTGGCGTAGGGCAGCAAGGAGCAAGGAAATACAAGCGGAATCGGCTTGGGTAACACCTGCTAAATCTAAGGTGTGAATATTTTGTTGGCAGGCTTGTTGAAACTGTTGATAGGCAGCAACATTCACGGTTTTAACCGTAATCTCGCCGCTTAAATATAAAGTGCCATTTTGAACCTTGCTATTCATCTCAATTTCCTTATGCGTAGGCAAGAACATGATGGAAAGTGTGTTCTCAATCGGGCAACACCATCCGATGCTGTTATAGATTGAACGCTGTCAAATAAGAACACGCAGGGCGCGTTTGCTTACCCTGCGTGTGATGACTACTCTTATTTACTGTTTTTGGTTTTCAATTCTGCGATTAAACCGTCAAAACCTTTGCTTTTAATGGTTTCGCCAAATTGATTGCGATATACCGTAACCAAACTTGCGCCTTCTACTGCCACGTTAAACACGCGATATTTGCCGCCACTTTGATAAGTGGTGAAGTCCATGTTCACGGGCTTATTGCCTGCTTGTGTAACTTCTGCACGCACAATCACTTCTTTGCCACCATTATTCACAATCGGATTATCACGCACGGTAACTTTGGCATTTTTGTATTGCAACATGGTGCCTGAATAGGTGCGAATCAACATGGTTTGAAATTCGTGGGTGAGTGCTTTCTTTTGTGCATCGCTGGCTTGTCGCCAAGGATTGCCCACGGCTAAAGCGGTCATGCGTTGGAAGTCAAAATAAGGGGTGGCGTAGTTTTCAGCTTGTTTACGCACGGCTGCATTGTTGCTGCCATTGGCTTTGTTGAGAATATTCAACACTTGCGAAGCATTTTCGCGTACTTGATTAACAGCTTGTTGAGGGCTGGCAAAAGCAGTGCTGATGCTGATAACAGCAATCGTTGCAGCAGTTAGAAAAGGTGTGTTCATGATATATCCTTCTTATCAAACGTTATTGTTGAGGGGTGTTGTGAGAGGAAGCAGCATTTTTTTCGGTGAAACTGGTCATAAATTTGCCAATCAGGTTTTCTAACACCATGGCAGAACTGGTTAATGTGATGGTGTCGCCTGCGCTTAAGTTTTCCGTGTCGCCACCTTGCATTAAGCCAATATATTGTTCGCCTAGTAAGCCTGATGTGAGAATTTGTGCGCTCACATCGGTGCTAAATTGGTATTTTTTATCTAAATCTAGGGTTACTTTGGCTTGATAAGTTTCAGGGTCAAGCTGAATATTGCTCACGCGCCCCACCAATACGCCAGAAGCCTTAATGGGGGCTTTCACTTTTAAACCACCAATATCTGAGAAATTGGCATAGACCGTATAAGTTTGTTGGCTGTTGCTGCTAATGGGTAAACCGCCTGCCACGCGAAAGGATAAAAAGGCTAAGGCAAATATCCCCAATGCCACAAATAAACCCACCCAAAGCTCTAAAACATTTCTTTTCATCGCAATTTCCTTGCTGGTTGAATGCCCTCATTTGAGAGAGAGCAAGAGTTTTTATTTTGGGTAACACATCATGCTATCGAACAATACAGCTTGGCGTGTTGCCACATCATCATGACTCAGTAAACATAAAAGCGGTCAGAATAAAATCAATCGCCAAAACGGTTAGAGCGGAAGAAACAACGGTGCGGGTGCTGGCGCGTAAAATACCTTCCGAAGTGGGAATGGCATGAAATCCTTGGTGAACCGCAATCAATGTTACCGCCACACCAAAAAAAGCCGATTTAATTAAACCATTCAACACATCATAACCAAAAGAAATATTGTTTTGCATTTGCGACCAAAAAATGCCGCTATCCAAGCCCAACCATTGTACGCCAATCAAATACGCGCCATAAATTCCCGTTACATTAAAAATAGACGCCAACAGAGGCATAGAAATCACCCCTGCCCAAAAACGCGGCGCAACCACACGCGAAACAGGATTCACCGCCATCACATTCATGGCTTCTAATTGCTCGGTGGTTTTCATCAAACCAATTTCACTGGTCATCGCACCACCTGCGCTGCTGGCAAACAAAATGGCTGCCAACACAGGTCCTAATTCACGCAACAAGGAAGCTGCCACCATATAGCCCAAAATATCAGCCGATTTAAATTTGGCTAATTGCGTGTAACCTTGTAAGCCCAACACCATGCCTACAAATAAGCCCGACACCGCAATAATCAATACCGACAACACCCCTGCAAAATAAACTTGGCGTATGCTCAAACGTGGGCGCAAGAATGCCGTGCCAGAGTGGGTTAAAATCTGAATAAAAAACAAGCACACACTGCCTAAAGCCTGAATAAAATTCAGCGTGTGGCGACCTAAAGTTTGGAAAAAGTTTATCATCATGACATCAGCCCAATAAATCTTGTTGCAAAGTGGTTTGGGCAGGATAACGGAAGGCAACGGGACCATTAGGTAAACCGCCAACAAATTGTTGTACCCATGGTGAATCTAAGGTACGCATTTCTTCAGGGCTGCCACTAAACATCACTTCGCCATGCGCTAAAAAAATCACCTGATTCACAATCGCCAAAGATTGCTCAATATCATGCGTAACCATCACGCTGGTGGAACGTAAAGCGGTGTTGGCGCGACTAATCAAATGGGCAATCACACCTAAAGAAATGGGGTCAAGACCCGTAAAGGGTTCATCATATAACATCAATTCGGGATCGAGCGCGATGGTGCGCGCCAATGCCACGCGCCGTGCCATGCCGCCCGATAATTCAGATGGCATCAAAGATTCCACACCGCGTAAACCGACCGCATTGAGTTTCAACACCACTAAATCACGAATCACTGCTTCGGGTAAATCGGTGAGTTCACGCATGGGAAAAGCGATGTTGTCAAACACGGATAAATCGGTGAATAACGCGCCATGTTGAAACAAAACGCCCATACGGCGGCGATGTTCATAAAGTTCAGCAGGGGAAAAATGCGCTAAATCACGCCCTTCAATCAATACTTGTCCACGTTGGGGATGAATTTGCCCTGTAATTAAGCGCATGATGGTGGTTTTACCGCTACCCGAACCACCCATAATCGCTGCAAACGCACCTTGTTGAATGGCAAAATTAACGTTTTGTAGTATCGGACGGTTGCCATAGGCAAAGGCAACATCGTTCATTTCAATAAAGGGTAAACTCATTTTGGCAGGGCGGTGTCCAACTTCAAAGTTTTGTATTTTAATAACTTAGCTGGGGTGGGGCAATTTTTGTTAAGTAAGTTTGGGCTAGGGTTTGCAGGATAAATGTAAAATTGAATCTAACTGGCTGAATCTTGTCTTGTTCTGTTCGTGTAGAAATACAACAACAGGAATCTGCTAAAATGTAGGTTTACATGATTCTATAATTGAGCAATGTTATGCACACACACGTTTTACAAGAACAATTAAATCAGATTGTCATTCCCAATACGCAACGTACTTTAGGCAGTGAAAAAGCCATTCGCGACATCAGTGAACAAGCCGATGGGTTGCATATTGAATTGGTGTTGGGTTTCCCAAGCGCACATATTGGCGAGCAACTGGCTGCGCGTATTCAAGAAACGTTAGCTGCCGCAGGTTATCGGCAAACTTTGCATTTGGGCATTCGTTCAAATATTGTAACCCACCAAGTGCAGCAAGGTGTGGCAACGATTAAGGGGGTTAAAAATATTATTGCGGTGGCATCGGGTAAAGGCGGTGTGGGTAAATCCACAACAACGGCAAATTTGGCAATGGCGATGGCAAATATGGGTGCGCGCGTGGGGGTGTTGGACGCGGATTTATATGGGCCCAGCCAGCCAACGATGTTGGGGGTGGTAGAAGGTAAGCCCGACCAAGCCAATGGTAAATTGGTGCCGGTGTTGGCAGAAGGTGGGATTCAGGTAATGTCAATCGGCTTTTTGGTGGATACAGACCAAGCGATTGTGTGGCGTGGCCCGATGTTATCGCAAGCCTTGCAGCAGTTGTTGTTTCAAAGTGAGTGGGACAATGTGGACTATTTGTTTATTGATTTGCCCCCCGGCACAGGCGATATTCAACTAACATTGTCGCAAAAAATTCCCGTAACAGGCTCGGTGGTGGTAACAACACCGCAAGATATTGCGCTGATTGATGCGCGTAAAGCGGTGGATATGTTTCAAAAGGTAAATATTCCGATTTTTGGGGTATTGGAAAATATGTCGGTGCATATTTGCAGTCATTGCGGGCACAGTGAAGCCTTGTTTGGCAGCGATGGCGGCAAGGCATTGGCGGAAACCTTAGCCGTTCCTTTGCTGGGGCAACTGCCTTTAGCTTTGCCTGTACGCGAGGCGATGGACGCAGGTCAAGCGGCAACATTGCAACAGCAACACCCTGAAATTGCTCGTATTTATACGGAAGCGGCGTTTAAAGTGGCGTTGGCAGTTGCCGATAAGGCAAAAGATTACAGCAGCGCGTTTCCTAAGATTGTGGTGGAATAAGCAGCCGAGTCATGGCATCGGCGGCACACGCTGCTGATGACCATGCCCATTGAAAGTTGTAGCCGCCTAGCCAACCTGTAATATCCATCACTTCACCAATAAAAAACAAACCTTGGCATAATTTGCTTTGCATGGTTTGGTTGTCGATTTCTTTAACATTTACACCGCCGCGTGTTACTTCTGCTTTTTTATGCCCGTCTGTGCCACTGGGTAAAACCTGCCAATCATTTAAACTGTGTCCGATATGTTGTAAAACGGCATGGGGCAGGTCAGCCCATTTGTGTTGTGCATAAGGTGCAAACGCGCTTTGTGCGAGCCAATGTTGTAGCAGGCGTTCGGGTAGAGTAGGGCAGAGTTGTTTGAGCGCGGTGTTGAGTTGAATTTTCTGCCCATGTTTATCGTTACACAAACGTTGTGCCACATCCACATCAGGGCATAAATCAATGTGGATAACTTGTCCTGCCTGCCAATAGCTAGAAATTTGCAAAATAGCAGGCCCACTCAAACCTTTATGGCGAAACAATAAATCTTCCTCAAACACAATTTTGTGTTTGCCGTGCATCACGCTGATACGCACAGGCAAGGATAAACCTGCTAAAGCAGACAAGCCATCGCGTTGCCAATGTTCAAATTGCAATGGAACCAAAGCGGCTTCAGGTGGAACCACGCTATGCCCAAATTGCTTGGCAATTTCATAACCTAAAGCCGTGGCACCAATCGCAGGGACTGCCAAACCACCTGTTGCCACCACTAAAAAGCGACTTTGCCAACAGTGTTGCTCAGTATGAACCGTAAAAGCATGGGGCGTGGCTTGTGATGACTGAATACTTTGCAGCTTTGTGCCGATTTGCCATTGCACCTTACCGCGTTCGCATTCACATTGCAGCATCGAAATCACATCTTGTGCGCTGTGGGAGCAAAACATTTGCCCTTTATGTTTTTCATGATAGGTAATGTGGTGTTGGCGCAGCAACTGCATAAAATCATGAGGCGTAAAACGCGCCAAAGCATGACGCACAAAGCGCGGTTGTTGTGAAACAAAATAACGCGCAGGGTCGCCTATTGTTAAATTCAGATTGGTAAAATTACAGCGTCCACCGCCCGAAATACGGATTTTTTCGCCAATTCGAGTGGCATGGTCTAACAGCATCACCTTTAACCCCGCTTGCCCTGCTCGGGCAGCACACAACATACCTGCTGCGCCTGCACCTATCACCACCACATCTACCGTTTTCATCGCCATGCTTCCGTTAAACCAATTAAACAGCCATTCTAGTCGGAAAAAACAATCTCAGCTAAAATAACGCGCAATTTTCTTAACATCGGCGTGGAAGGAACAAACAGATGGCAAAACCCAAAGGCGGTTTAGGTGGACGTGGCTTAGATTCATTGCTCACAGCCAATATCCAAGACAACAGCCGCGACCGTTTAACAACAGTATCGGTGTCTGACATCAAAGCAGGGCGCTATCAACCGCGTGTCCAAATCGAGGATGCCGCCTTACAAGAACTCGCCGATTCCATTCGCGCACAAGGTGTGATTCAACCTGTGATTGTGCGCGAACATGGTTTGTCGCAATATGAACTGATTGCAGGTGAACGCCGTTGGCGTGCCAGCCAATTAGCAGGTTTAACCGAAATCCCAGTTGTGATTAAAAGCATCAGCGATGAAGCTGCTTTGGCGATGGGATTAATTGAAAACCTCCAACGTGAAAACCTGAATCCCATTGAAGAAGCACGCGGTTTCAAACGTTTAGCCGATGAATTTCATCTCACCCATGAAGCCATTGCCCAAGCGGTGGGTAAAAGCCGCAGCGCCATTTCTAACAGCTTGCGCTTATTGAGCTTGCCCGAACCCGTACAAGACTTATTGTATCAACGCCAACTGGAAATGGGACACGCCCGCGCCTTATTAACATTACCTGTTGTTGAACAACTGGCATTGGCACAAAAAGCCGTACAAAATGGCTGGTCGGTGCGCGAAGTAGAACGCCATAGCCAACTGGCGCAAGCCCACACCCCCAACACCCCAGCAGCTTCATCTCATTCCCCTGATATTCAACGACTCAACGAAGCCTTAACCCACACTTTAGGCGTTCATGCCGAAGTGAAAAGCAGCAATGGACGCAAAGGGCGCATTGTGTTGCATTTTGATTCCCCCACAACATTAGATGCCTTATTAAAACAACTTGGTGTGGAGTGGGAAGCCTGATATTGCAAAGAGTAGGTTAAACTGAAAACAAGTTGAAATAATCCGTGTTAATTTGCAGCAGATACAGCAGAAAATAAACATTTGACAGCAGATGCAGGGATTTTGCCCCTTATTTTTTGTAGTGCCTTGTAATTTACCTTAAAATTGATTCAAAATAACGTTAAACGAAAAAATTGAGATATTTACATATTACCAAAATCATTGACAATAAGCCGTGAAAGCCTCATTCGTTTCCCTTAGCTGCTTAAATAGTTTCACGAAAATTAACGAATTAACTTGACGTAAAACAAGGCATTTATTATAGTTATGCGGCTTATCTTGACTGTTGCTGTATGTAGCCTGCGCCAAAAATGTTAATGACTTTATATCTACAAGTTGCTGTTTTGGCAGTTATTGCCACACTAAGTGGCTTAATCAATGGAACAACAGCAGCATGGTCTGCATTAGCAGGTGGTTTATGCTATTTCCTGCCTTCTGCGTTGACGGTATTAATTTTAAACCTTTTTCGTTCTTATCCTCAGTATGCAGGATATGCTTTTATTGTGGGAGAAGGTTTAAGAATAGTGCTGGCACTCATATTGATGGTAACAGTGTTTGCTGTTTATGCTGATTCCCTTCAATTCCTGCCTTTCCTCTTCGGGCTTTTGGCAACCAGCCATGTGGTTTTTTTAGTATTTTGGAAAGTTAAACGTTATGGCAAGTGAATCAATGACCGCTGCCGACTACATCAAGCACCACTTAGAGAGCTTGACCAGTTTGTCGGATGTTACCAAAGGCCAAGGCCTCAAAAATATCGCTGACTTCTCGTTTATCAATATTGATGCGATTTTCTTCGCTGTCGTATTGGGTGCTTTAGGTTGTTTCCTGTTATGGCGCGGTGCAAAAGCCGCTACTTCAGGTGTACCAGGTCGTTTCCAAGCAGCAGTAGAATTATTGTATGAATTTGTAGACGATATGTGCAAAGGCATTATTCACAATGCCGAATCCCGCAAAGCCGTTGCCCCATTGGGTTTAACCTTATTTGTGTGGATTTTCTTAATGAACGCCATGGACTTATTGCCCGTAGATTTATTGCCGATGACATGGCAAGGTATTACAGGCGATCATCACGCCTTATTGCGCGTGGTTCCTACTGCCGACTTGAATACCTCATTAGCGTTAGCGGTGGGCGTATTGTTGGTTTGTATTTACTACAACATCAAAATCAAAGGTGCATCAGGCTGGGTGCATGAGTTATTTACTGCTCCATTTGGTCCATTCTTAGCACCTGCTAACTTCTTGTTAAACTTATTAGAATTCTTATCAAAAACCGTTTCGCATGGTATGCGGTTGTTTGGTAATATGTATGCAGGTGAATTGGTATTCTTACTGATTGCTTTATTAGGTGGTGCTTGGGCAGCTTCAGGCAGCGTGAGCTTGATGGATCCTATCTTGTTCATCTTCCACATTATTGCTGGTGCAGCTTGGGCAATCTTCCATATTCTGATTATTACCTTGCAAGCCTTTATTTTCATGGCATTGGCGTTTGTGTATATCGGTCAAGCGCACGATGCACACTAAGTTTTAAGTAGTTTAATTCGTAGTTTTTTTCCAACGTAGTTTTAACCTTTGTTTTCTTAAGGAGTTTTAAAATGGGCTTAATTGCTATCGCTTGTGGTTTGATCGTAGCTCTGGGTGCTTTGGGTGCTTCTATCGGTATCGCTATGGTAGGTTCTAAATACTTAGAATCTTCTGCTCGTCAGCCTGAACTGATTGGCCCACTGCAAACTAAACTGTTCTTGATTGCTGGTTTGATTGACGCCGCTTTCTTGATCGGTGTGGCTATTGCCCTGTTGTTCGCCTTCGTTAACCCGTTTGCAGGCTAATCCGAATACAGACCCGTTTCGAATTAACGAAACCAAGTTTGTTTGATTAACCCTAATACGAAGGTTAAGTAAAGTGAATTTAAATGCAACCTTATTTGCGCAGTTAATCGTCTTTTTCATTCTGGTGTGGTTTACCATGCGTTTTGTATGGCCACCGATTGCAAAAGCACTTGATGAGCGCGCCGACAAAATCGCCGAAGGCTTAGCGGCTGCTGAGCGTGGTAAGAGCGATTTTGAACAGGCAGAGAAGAAAGTTGCAGAACTCTTGGCCGACGGCCGCAATCAGGTTGCCGAAATGGTAGCCAATGCGGAAAAACGTGCAGCGCAAATCGTGGAAGAAGCGAAAAACCAAGCTTCAACCGAAGCTGCTCGTATTACAGCACAAGCCAAAGCTGATGTTGAACAAGAAGCCCATCGCGCTCGCGAAGCTTTGCGTGAACAAGTAGCGATTTTGGCTGTGAAAGGTGCAGAATCTATTTTGCGTAGTGAAGTGAATCCTGCTAAACACGCTGAATTGTTGAGCAACCTGAAACAGGAGCTGTAATTTATGGCTGAGTTCGCAACCATTGCCAGACCTTATGCGAAAGCATTATTTGAGCTGGCAGATGAAAAAAAACAGATTGAATCTTGGTTGAGCGGACTGAAAGAATTGGCATGGTCTGTGCAGCAACCCCAAGTTGCTGCCCTGATTGAGGAAACCGAGACGGACAGCAAACACAAAACCGAATTTTTGGTGGATTTGCTTAAAGATTCTGCTGCAATGAAAGACGAGTTATTTCGTAATTTTGTTAGCATCGTTGCTGCGGAGAAGCGTTTACAGGTTTTGCCTGCCATCTATACCCAATACCAAGATTTGGCTTTATCACGCAATAATGCCAAAAAAGCGGTGGTTTACAGTGCTTTTGAATTTGCCAGCGAAGGGCAAAAAGCAAAAATCATTAATGATTTAGAACAGCACTTTAACACCCGTTTGGAAGCCACTTTTGAAGTTGACCCCGAATTAATCGGTGGTATTAAAGTAGAAGTGGGTGATCAAGTATTGGATCTGTCCGTACAGGGCAAGTTACAAAAACTGTACGCGGCAATGACAAATTAGGAGAGTTTTCATGCAGCTTAATCCTGCTGAAATCAGCGATCTGCTGAAAGCCAAAATCGAGAACTTGAATACCAAACAACAGTTGCGTACCCGTGGTACGGTAATTTCTGTAACAGATGGTATCGTTCGCGTACATGGCTTGTCAGATGTAATGCAAGGTGAAATGCTCGAATTCCCTGGTAACACTTTCGGCTTGGCAATGAACTTGGAGCGCGACTCCGTAGGTGCCGTGGTGTTGGGCGAGTATGAACACATTAAAGAAGGCGACGAAGTTAAATGTACTGGTCGCATTTTGGAAGTACCGATTGGTCGTGAATTAGTGGGTCGTGTGGTAAACGCATTGGGTCAGCCTATTGATGGCAAGGGTCCAATCAACACCACTTTAACCGCACCGATTGAAAAAATTGCCCCAGGTGTGATTGCGCGTCAATCAGTAGACCAACCCATGCAAACGGGCTTGAAGTCTATTGACTCTATGGTACCCGTAGGTCGTGGTCAGCGTGAGTTAATTATTGGCGACCGCCAAACAGGTAAAACAGCCGTAGCCTTAGACGCGATTGTGAACCAAAAAGGTAATGGCGTTATCTGTATTTATGTGGCAGTGGGTCAAAAAGCCTCTTCGATTGCTAACGTTGTACGCAAATTAGAAGAGCATGGCGCGATGGAACACACCATCGTTGTTGCTGCAACCGCTTCTGAAGCCGCCGCATTGCAATTTATTGCGCCTTATGCAGGCTGTACCATGGGCGAATTCTTCCGTGACCGTGGTGAAGATGCGCTGATTGTTTATGATGATTTATCTAAACAAGCGGTTGCTTATCGTCAAATTTCCTTGTTGTTGCGCCGTCCCCCTGGTCGCGAAGCCTACCCTGGCGACGTGTTCTACTTACATAGCCGTTTGTTAGAGCGTGCTGCTCGCATCAATGCGGATGAAGTTGAAAAATTGACCAATGGCGAAGTAAAAGGCAAAACAGGTTCATTAACTGCCTTGCCGATTATTGAAACCCAAGCGGGTGACGTATCAGCATTCGTACCTACCAACGTTATTTCGATTACAGATGGTCAGATTTTCTTGGAAACTGACTTGTTCAACTCAGGTATCCGTCCTGCAATTAACGCGGGTATTTCGGTATCTCGTGTGGGTGGTGCGGCGCAAACCAAAGTCATCAAAAAATTGGGCGGTGGTATTCGTTTGGCATTGGCACAATACCGTGAATTGGCGGCGTTCTCGCAATTTGCATCAGATTTAGATGAAGCCACTCGCAAGCAATTACAGCATGGTGAAGTGGTAACTGAATTGATGAAGCAAAAACAATTCAGCACTTTGAACACAGCAGAAATGGCATTAACTTTGTGGGCAATTAACAATGGCTCATATGGTGATGTGCCTGTGTCTAAAGCATTGGCATTTGAAGCAGGTTTCTTGAACCATGTGCGCACACAACACCCAGAAGTGTTGGAAGCCATTAATGCGTCAGGTGCGATGTCTGATGACAATGAGCAAGTATTGACTGCAGCGATGAAGTCCTTCAAGGCTTCTTACAACTATCAGTAAGAGCTCGTGAAAGGAGTCTGAAATGGCAGTAGGAAAAGAGATTCTCACCAAAATTCGCAGTGTTCAAAATACCCAAAAGATCACCAAAGCGATGCAGATGGTGTCAACCTCTAAAATGCGGAAGACTCAAGAGCGGATGCGCTTAGCGCGTCCGTATGCCGACAAAGTACGTTTGGTAATGAGCCATTTGGCACAAACCCATGAATCACATGGCATTAGACTATTAGAAGAGCGCAAAGGTGAAATTAAACGCGCAGGCTTTATTCTGATTACCACAGATAAAGGCTTATGTGGTGGTTTAAATGCTAACTTGTTGAAAAAATTCTTTTTGCAAGTACAAGAATATCAACAACAAGGTGTGGAAGTGGAAGTGGTGTGCATTGGCAGCAAAGGCTTAGCCGCTTGCCAACGTGTTGGTTTAAATGTGATTGCTAGCGTAACCAATATGGGTGATACCCCTAATTTGGAACGTTTAGTGGGTCCTTTGAAACCCCTCTTCCAAGGCTATGCTGAGAAAAAATTGGATGCAGTTCACTTGGTTTATTCTGGTTTTGTGAACACAATGCGCCAAGAAGCACGCATGGAAGTATTGTTGCCCATCGGTCGCAATACATTGGAAGAAGTGAGCATCAGTGAACACAGTTGGGATTATCGCTATGAGCCTAGCCCCGTTGCTGTGTTGGAATACTTAGTCCGCCGTTATTTAGAGTCTGTGGTGTATCAAGCATTAAGTGAAAATATGGCGTCTGAACAAGCCGCGCGTATGGTGGCGATGAAAGCCGCTACCGATAATGCAGGTAATGCCATTAAAGAATTGCGCTTGATATACAATAAATCGCGTCAAGCGGCGATTACCACAGAGTTGTCAGAAATTGTGGCTGGTGCAGCTGCCGTTTAAGGTGCTGCCAGCCAGTAAGATAGGATACGATAATGAGCCAAGGCAAAATCGTACAAATCATTGGCGCGGTAGTTGACGTGGAATTTCCACGCGATGCCATTCCGCGCGTATATGATGCCCTGAAATTGGTTAATACTGACTTGACCCTAGAAGTGCAACAACTTTTGGGTGATGGTGTGGTGCGTACCATTGCGATGGGTAGTTCAGATGGTCTGAAACGTGGTATGGCGGTAAGCAATACAGGTTCGCCCATTACGGTTCCTGTGGGTAAAGCCACATTGGGTCGTATTATGGATGTATTGGGTAACCCTGTTGATGAAGCGGGCCCTGTAGATTCAGAGCAAACGCGTGCCATTCACCAAGAAGCGCCTAAATTTGATGAATTATCTAGCACCACTGAGTTGTTAGAAACCGGCATCAAAGTGATTGACTTGCTGTGCCCATTCGCTAAGGGTGGTAAAGTAGGTCTGTTCGGTGGTGCAGGTGTAGGCAAAACCGTAAACATGATGGAATTGATTAACAACATCGCGAAAGCACACAGTGGTTTGTCTGTGTTTGCGGGTGTAGGTGAGCGTACTCGTGAGGGTAACGACTTCTACCACGAGATGAAAGATTCCAACGTGTTGGATAAAGTAGCGATGGTATATGGTCAGATGAACGAGCCGCCAGGTAACCGCTTGCGCGTTGCTTTGACTGGTTTGACCATGGCTGAATACTTCCGCGATGAAAAAGACGAAAATGGCAAAGGTCGTGATGTATTGTTCTTCGTGGACAATATTTATCGCTACACTTTGGCAGGTACTGAAGTATCGGCATTGTTGGGTCGTATGCCATCTGCGGTAGGTTATCAACCAACTTTGGCAGAAGAAATGGGTCGTTTGCAAGAGCGCATTACTTCTACTCAAACAGGTTCGATTACTTCAATTCAAGCGGTATATGTACCTGCGGACGACTTGACTGACCCTTCTCCAGCCACTACTTTCGCGCACTTAGATGCTACTGTGGTATTGAGCCGTGATATTGCGTCTTTGGGTATTTATCCTGCGGTAGACCCATTGGATTCAACCTCTCGCCAATTAGACCCTATGGTATTGGGTCAAGAGCATTATGATGTGGCGCGTGGTGTGCAATCTACTTTGCAAAAATACAAAGAGTTGCGTGATATTATTGCCATTTTGGGTATGGATGAGTTGTCTGATGAAGACAAATTAACTGTGATGCGTGCGCGTAAGATTCAGCGTTTCTTGTCACAACCTTTCCATGTGGCTGAAGTATTTACAGGTTCGCCCGGTAAATATGTATCATTGCGTGATACCATCGCTGGCTTTAAAGCCATTCTGAGCGGCGAATACGATCATCTGCCAGAGCAAGCGTTCTATATGGTAGGTGGTATCGAGGAAGCTGTTGAGAAAGCGAAAACTTTAAGCTGATAGGAGGCGAGCATGAGTGTCATGCGAGTTGAAGTGGTAAGTAACGAACAAAACATCTTTTCTGGTGAAGCCTCTTTTGTGGTGGTGCCAACCATTCAAGGTGAGCTCGGTATTTACCCACGACATGAGCCGATTATGAGTTTGGTTCGCCCAGGTGCTTTGCGTTTGCAAGTGCCTGGTCAGGCAGAAGAAGTGTTGGTAGCGGTATCAGGTGGTGTGTTGGAAGTGCAACCTGATAAGCTGACGGTGTTGGCAGATATTGCGGTACGCAGTGCGGAAATGGATCAACAACGCGCTGAGGAAGCGAAACGAGCGGCTGAAGCAAGTGTTTCTCAAGCAACGGATGATGTATCACGAGCTAAAGCGCAAGCTGCATTGGCAGCCGCGATTGCCGAACTGAAAACGCTGGAACATCTTCGCAATCGATAAGATTCTTTTGAATGGATAAAAGCACGGTTTGAAACCGTGCTTTTTGTTTGTTCGCTTGCTTGGCGATATGGTTAAGGTGTGTTAAGATTAACGCTTTGTTTACAAACTGAATGTTTCAGCAATAGGTGTGCAATATGAATGCGGTGGTGATTGCGGTTGCGGTGATGCTGGTTTTGGCATTGGCAAGGGTACATGTGGTATTGAGTTTGTTGTTGGGGGCTTTGGTGGGCGGCCTAATGGGCGGCTTGGGCTTGGCACAAACGATGGAGGTGTTTCAAAAGGGTTTGGCAGGCGGTGCGCAAATTGCGCTCTCTTATGCGATGTTGGGGGCTTTTGCGGTGGCAATCGCTCATTCGGGTTTGCCACAAACGCTGGCAAATGCGGTGATTCGCCGTTTGAATCCACAGGGGCAACGCGATACGATTCCCAGTGGTGTGAATGGGGTGAAATGGGCGTTGTTATTGGGTTTGTTGGCGATGAGTATTATGAGCCAAAATTTGATTCCTATTCATATTGCGTTTATTCCGTTGATTATTCCGCCTTTGTTGTTGGTGTTTAATCGCATGCAGATTGACCGCCGTTTGTTGGGTTGTATCATGACTTTTGGTTTGGTAACGACTTATATGTATTTGCCTTATGGCTTTGGGGAGATTTTCTTGAAGCAGATTTTGGTGGGCAATATTAATAAGTCGGGCTTAGATGTGAGCAATGTGAATGTGATGGAGGCAATGACTATTCCTGCTTTGGGTATGGTGGCAGGTTTGTTGCTTGCGGTGTTTGTGAGTTATCGTAAGCCGCGTGTTTATCAAACTACGACAGAAGATGAGCAATATACGAAGCAGGCAGCCGCTATGCCTCAAACATCTACTTATCGCAGTGTGGTGGCATTGGTGGCGATTGTGGTTTCGTTTGCTGTGCAGTTGTGGGCGGATTCGTTGTTATTGGGCGCGATGATTGGTTTTGCGGTGTTTATGGCGTTGGGTGTGGTACGCTGGGGCGAAGCGGATTCGGTGTTTAATGATGGCGTTAAAATGATGGCGATGATTGGCTTTATTATGATTGCCGCGCAAGGTTTTGCGGAAGTGATGAAGGCAACGGGTGCGATTGAGCCATTGGTGCAAGCCACAGCAGGTTTGTTTGCAGGCAATAAGGGGATGGCTGCTTTTGCGATGTTGTTTGTGGGTTTGTTGGTAACGATGGGGATTGGTTCTTCGTTTTCAACCTTGCCGATTATTACGTCTATTTATGTGCCGTTGTGTATCAGTATGGGGTTTTCGCCTTTGGCAACGGTGGCAATTATTGGTACGGCAGGTGCATTGGGCGATGCGGGTTCTCCTGCTTCAGATTCTACTTTGGGCCCAACGGCAGGTTTGAATGTGGATGGGCAGCATGACCATATGCGTGATACGGTGATTCCTACTTTTATTCACTATAATTTGCCTTTGCTGGCGGCAGGCTGGGTAGCGGCAATGGTGTTGTAAATGAATGAATGGGAAGAACGTTTGGTGGAGTTGGAAATTCGTTTGGCTTTGCAAGATGAGTTGTTGCAAAGTTTGAATGATACGGTGGCAAAGTTAAATGACACTTTGGCTTTGCAACAGGCGCAGTTGCGTTTGCTTTATCAGCGCAGTATGGATAAAGGGCAAGATGATAAGCCATATCGTTTGATAGATGAGATTCCGCCTCATTATTAGGATAAAGCCTCAATCGTTTGATTGAGGCTTTTGTTTGGCTTGATGGGTTAGTGTGCGGCTTCCCAATTTGCACCTATGCCTACTTCGGCAATTAGTGGTACGGCTAATACGCCTTCGGCGACGGCTGCCATGATGTTGGGTAGGGTGGCTTGAAGGTGTGCTAACTCGGTTTCGCGCACTTCTAACACCAGTTCGTCATGTACTTGCATGATGAGTTTGCTTTGGAGTGCATGGTCGTGCAAGTATGTGGCAACGGCAATCATGGCTCGTTTGATTAAATCAGACGCAGTGCCTTGCATGGGGGCATTGATGGCAGCGCGTTCTGCGCCTGTGCGTATGGCGTGATTTTTGTTGTGAATATCAGGCAAATAGAGTCGTCTGCCAAACAGGGTTTCAACATAGCCTTGTTGGGCGGCTTGCTCTTTGGTGCGTTGCATATAGTCGGCAACGCTGGGATAGCGGGCAAAATAGCGGCTAATAAAGTTTTTCGCAGATAAATTGTCGATGTTGAGTGCTTTGGCGAGTCCGTATTCGCCCATGCCGTAGATTAAGCCGAAATTGATGGTTTTAGCATAACGGCGTTGGTCGGGCGTGATGTGTTCGGGGGCAACGCCAAACACTTCGGCTGCTGTGCGGCGGTGAACATCTTCGCCATTTTTAAAGGCATCAAGTAGGGTTTGGTCGCCTGATAAGTGCGCCATGATACGCAATTCGATTTGGGAATAGTCGGCAGAAAGGATGACGCTGCCTTGTGGTGCGATAAAGGCACGGCGCACTCTGCGTCCTTCTGCGGTGCGTATGGGGATGTTTTGGAGATTGGGGTTGTTGCTGGCAAGCCGTCCTGTAATGGCAACGGCTTGGGCATAGGTGGTATGGATACGCCCTGTGCTGGGGTGAATCATTTCGGGCAGTTTGTCGGTGTAGGTGGATTTGAGTTTGGCTAAACTGCGGTTTTGTAAGATGATTTTGGGTAGGGGGTAATCGGGCGCAAGGGCTTCTAAAACGGCTTCGTTGGTGGAAATGCTGCCTGAAGCGGTTTTTTTCAGTCCTTTGGTGGGTATGCCCATTTTGTCAAACAGGATTTCTTGTAGTTGTTTGGGTGAATTGAGGTTAAAAGGTTGTCCTGCAATATGGTAGGCTTGTTGCTCCAGTTGTAGCAGTTGATTGCCCAGTTCATGGCTTTGGTTGGCTAATTCGGTTTTGTCGATTAAAACGCCTTCGCGTTCCATGTTGAATAGGATTTGGGCAATGGGCAGCTCCATATGGTGATACATTTCAAGTTGTTTGCTGTCCATTTGGGCAACGAGATGGGCTTCGATGCGTAGGGCAAAATCGGCATCTTGGGCAGCATATTCGCTGGCTTGTTCAAGGGCAACATCGGCAAAGCTGATTTGTTTGGCACCTTTGCCACACAGGGATTCGTAACGGATGGTGTCTAATCCGAGCCAACGTTGTGCCAATTCGTCTAAACCATGCCCTAGATGGCTCTCTAGGATATAAGAAGCCAACATGGCATCGCCTGCAATGCCATTTAAGGCAATGTGGTAATTGGCAAAGATATGTTGGTCGTATTTGAGATTTTGTCCGATTTTTTTGAGTTGGGGATTTTCTAAATGGGGCTGTAAGCGGTTTAAAACATCGTGTAAATCCAGTTGTTCTGGGGCTGCGGTGATACTGTGTCCCACAGGAATATAGACGGCTTCGCCTGCAGCAAAGGCAATGCTGATGCCCACTAATTGTGCTTCCATGGGATTGAGCGAAGTGGTTTCGGTGTCGATGCCTATGGTATCGGCTTGGGCGAGTTGTTTGAGCAATGCGGCAAATTGTGTTTCGGTGGTAATGGTTTGGTAATGGAGCGCATTGGGAGCGGGTGCAATTTTGGGGGAGGCGGTGCTTGTTTCTGGCGCATGGGCAACAGGTTGGGCAAATAAATCGCCTGATTGTGTTTGCAGTTGTTGTTCGGCTTCTTTGAGCCATGTGTGGAAGTTGAGGCGTTTAAACTCAACCGCCAGTTGCGCCCAATCGGGAGTGTGGCGATGGAGACTGTGTAAACCGTTGGGTAATGCGGTTTGTAGATTAACATCGGTTTTGATGGTAACCAATTTATATGATAAGGGTAAGAAAGATAAGGCAGCTTGCAGGTTTTCGCCCACTTTGCCTTTAATTTCATGGGCATGGTTCATCACATTTTGCAAAGTGTCGTATTGTGCTAACCATTTCACGGCTGTTTTGGGGCCGCATTTATCCACCCCCGGTACGTTATCTACTTTATCGCCCATTAAAGCCAGATAATCTACTATTTGATTGGGGCGTACACCAAATTTGGTGTAAACACCTGCTTCGTCTAAAGTTTCATTGCTCATGGTATTGACTAAAGTAACGCGGTCGGATACCAGTTGTGCCATATCTTTATCGCCTGTGGAAATCACCACTTGCCAACCTGCGGCTTCACCTTGTTTTGCCAGTGTGCCAATCACATCATCGGCTTCAACATCGGGTACAATTAAAACATTCCAGCCCATTAAACGCACCAGTTCAGGCAATAATTCGGCTTGTGGGCGCAAATCATCGGGCATAGGCGGGCGTGTGGCTTTGTAGTCGGGGAACAGCGTATGGCGGAAGTTTTTCCCCTTGTCATCAAACACTACCGCGCAATAGTCATGCGAATAATCCGTGCGTAAGCGGCGCAACATATTCAATACTCCATATAATGCTCCTGTGGGTGTGCCATCGGGGGCAGATAATTGCGTCATGGCGTGATACGCACGATAAAGATAAGAAGAACCATCTACCAATAATAAAGTTTGCGACATCATGTTAAATAACTGAAATAATTAATGATGATAATATTATATAGATAATAGCCATATTCGTTGGAATGAATCGATTTAAATGCAAGGAAAAATGACCATGCTTATTCATCAAACCCCCATTTGGCAGCGTTTAGTTGCCCATCAACACAGCTTAGCGCACACCCACATGCGCGAGCAGTTTGCCCATGAGCCTAACCGTTTTGCTCAAATGCACAGCACCTTAACAGGCTTATTATTTGATTACAGCAAAAACCGCATCACACACGAAACCTTAGATTTATTATGCGAGCTGGCAGAAGTGGCACAGGTAAAAGAAAAAGCCGCCGCTATGCAACGTGGCGACATCATCAACACCAGCGAACAACGCGCAGTTTTGCACACAGCCCTGCGCCTGCCACCTAATAGCAATACCGCCATTTATGTACAGGGTGAAAACATTGTGCCTGCGGCGCAAGCGGCATTAGAAAAAGCCCTTGCATTTACCAACCGCTTACTCGATGGCAGTTATCGAGGTGCAACAGGTCAAGCCATTACCGATTTGGTTCATATTGGTATTGGAGGTTCTGATTTAGGACCTCAAATGGCAGCCGTTGCCTTACAGCCCTATCATCAACATATTCGCGTTCATTTTGTTGCCAATGCTGATGATGCTGTGATTGCCGATGTATTAAGCCAAGTATGCGCGGAAACCACTTTGTTTAGCATTGCCAGCAAATCATTTGGCACACCCGAAACTTTGCTGAATGCCCAAGCTGCCCGTTCATGGTTTTTACAACAAGGCATGAGCGAAACCGATATTCGCCAACATTTCGTTGCCATCTCCACCAACCATACAGCCGTTGCTGAATTTGGCATTGACGAAGCGCATACCTTCCCCATGTTTGATTGGGTGGGGGGGCGTTATTCCGTGTGGTCAACCATTGGTTTCCCCTTAATGGTGGCGATTGGTTCAGAGCGTTTCCGTGAATTTTTAGCAGGCGCACATGCGGCTGACCAACATTTTTTCCACACAGAATACCGCCACAATATTCCCGTTTTAATGGGATTATTGGGCATTTGGTACAGCAATTTCCACCATGCCGAGAGTCATGCAGTCATACCTTATAGCAACCGTTTACGCCGTTTGCCTGCCCATTTGCAACAACTGGACATGGAAAGCAATGGTAAACATACCACCTTACAAGGCGAAGAAACCCCTTATGCAACAGGCCCTATTATTTGGGGTGAAGAAGGCGTTAATTGCCAACATGCCTTTTTCCAACTGATACACCAAGGCACCCGCCTGATTCCCGTTGACTTTATCGTTCCCATGACCACCCCGCATAAAATCGGTACACAACACCAATTTGTAGTTGCCAACGCCTTTGCCCAAGCCGAAGCCTTAATGCGTGGTAAAACTTTCGATGAAGCATACGCCGAATTGCCCCATTTGCCTGAACCACAACGCACCGAGTTGGCACAACAAAACATCTTCCATGGCAATCGCCCCAGCAATACCTTCCTATTAAATGAACTAAATCCACATACCTTAGGTATGATAATGGCATTGTATGAACATAAAGTATTCGTGCAAGGCGCGATTTGGGATATTAATTCCTTTGACCAATGGGGAGTAGAATACGGCAAACGTTTGGCACGCATCATCTTGCCTGAACTCAACAGCAACAGCGCCTTAACACATGATGCCTCTACCAATGGACTCATTCACTATTTCCGCCAATGTCAATCTCAACAAGAATAGGAAACAACATGAAATTTATGTCTATACTCTTTTTTAGTGGCATATTAACATTTGCTTCAGCCGCTTATGCGAGTGAATATACCATCGATCACCCCGCCACCATCACGGGCAAAATAGCAACCATCAAAAGCCTGCACCCCAATCCCGATTTTCAGGGAGAGAAACAAATTGCCATTCGCCCTCATCGCAAACTCCAAGTGAAAATGAGCGATGGCAGCGTGGTTAATACTCAACTGATACAGCTTATTTCTAGCGATATTCCCTATAAGCGCCTATTTGCTCAAGAACATCAAAACGTGCGTTTATATTGCACAAGCTTATTTGAACAAGAAACTGCCCACCACACCACCAAAATCCTATGTGATGTAGAAAAAGTGGAAA
>JBHADP010000036.1:0-20420 GCA_041855125.1 Neisseria sp.
ACTTCTCAAAGCCCTACGCAGCATCAAACCCAAAATTGCCAACCAAATTTGGCAAACCGTATGCAGCACCATTAGCCATTACTTTAGCCTCATGCGCCAACAAACTTCAGTCGTTAGCAAAGGTGAAAACGGCTTTATGGTCGATGGCAAAGACGTTTACTCCCTATCGGGCAGCACACTCGACATTCTGGGTTTAGCTATTCGCGTGGCATTAACCAAAACCTTTCTGCCCCATTGTCGCTTTCTGCTGCTAGACGAACCCTTTGCCGCTTGCGATGCCCAACGTCAAGCGCAGGCATTGGGCTTCATTCACACCCTAGGTTTTGACCAAATCATCATCGTTACCCACGACAACCTGACAGAAGCTGTTGCAGACCATGTGATTGAGTTATAATCTTAAACCTTTGACCCCATTTATTTTAAAGAGTAAAACTATGTCTCGCCGTCCTGCCTTTTTTATCTCCGACCGCACAGGTTTAACCTCCGAAAGCATGGGTGAAGCCCTGCTCGACCAGTTTCAAGACCTCAAATTCAAACGCTCCACCTACCCCTTTGTGGATACGCCCGAAAAAGCGCGTGCCATGGTTAAAATCATTGAAAAAACTGCCGAGCAAACAGCATTACGCCCCTTAGTGTTTTCCAGCATCATTAACGAAGAAATCCGCAATATCATCAAAAGCAGCCCTGGTTTGCATCTGAGTTTTTTCGATGCCTTTTTGGGTCAATTAGAAGACGAATTAGGCACGCGCGCGCGTCATTCTGTGGGCAGCAACCATGGTATTCGCGACACCGAGCGCTATGATGCCCGCATGGAAGCAGTCAATTTCTCACTCAATCACGATGACGGCATCAGCGATAAAGATTTACAAAATGCCGATGTGATTTTGATGGGCGTTTCGCGTAGCGGAAAAACCCCCACTTGCCTCTATCTTGCCTTGCAATATGGCATTCGTGCTGCCAACTATCCGCTCACTCCCGATGATTTAGACAGCACCGATTTACCGCCTATGGTAAAAGCCTACAAAAACAAAATTTTTGGTTTAACCATCAAACCCGACCGTTTGGCAGAAATTCGCCAAGAGCGTCGCCCCAACTCTAAATACGCCGACATCAACACTTGTAAACAAGAAGTTGCTGATGCTCAAGCCATGTTCCGCCGCTATAACATTCCCTTTATGAACACCACCCAAAAATCGGTTGAAGAACTGGCAGCCAGCATCATGCAAGCCTGTCAATTAAAACGCCGTTTTTAAACTTCACAGCCGTTTCACACGGCTGTTTTTCTTGGTACCACATCATGACTCCCCAACAACTTCAATCCTTTCTCCATCAACATATTCCTGCTTCAGCCGCATTAGCCATTGAAGTGCAATCATGTGATGCCCAACACGTTACCCTAACTGCCCCCCACCATCTCAATCGCAATCATAAAAACACCGTATTTGGTGGCAGCATGGCTTTAGCTGCAACCTTATGCGCTTGGTCTTTAGTGCATCTTCGTTGCCCCGAAGCACAAGGCAATATCGTGATACAAGAGAGCCGTATCCGCTATTTACGCCCTGCCCGAGATGGCTTAACCCTACACACAGCAGCAGGCGATGACACCGCATGGCAAGCCATGCAAACCATGCTCACCCAACGCGGCAAAGGCAAAATTGTTTTAAACACCGAGCTATTGAGCCATGGCGAGCGTGTGGCAGTATTTGAAGGCAAATTTGTTGCAATAATTTCAGCCATTTAGCCTCATAAAAAAAGCCGCCCATCTGAGGCGGCTTTTAAACACATCTATTGAAACATTACATACGCTCAATCATGGCTTTACCGAAAGCCGAGCAAGATACTTCGTTTGCACCTTCCATCAAACGAGCGAAGTCGTAAGTAACTTGTTTATCGCCAATGGCTTTTTCCATGGCTTCGATAACCAAATCAGCCGCTTCTTTCCAACCCAAATGGCGCAACATCATTTCAGCCGACAAAATCAATGAACCAGGGTTCACCTTATCTTGACCCGCATATTTAGGCGCTGTGCCGTGGGTAGCTTCAAAAACAGCGTATTTATCCGAAATATTCGCACCAGGGGCAATACCAATACCGCCTACTTGTGCTGCCAAAGCATCAGAAATATAGTCGCCATTTAAGTTTAATGTGGCAATCACATCGTATTCAGCAGGGCGCAACACGATTTGTTGCAAGAAGGCATCGGCAATCGCATCTTTAACGATGATTTCTTTACCCGTTTTAGGATTGTTGAATTTGCACCATGGGCCACCATCAATCAATTCTGCGCCAAACTCTTTTTGTGCCAACTCATAGCCCCAATCACGGAAACCGCCTTCGGTAAACTTCATGATGTTGCCTTTGTGTACCAAGGTAACGCTGTCGCGGTCATTGTCGATGGCGTATTGAATGGCAGCGCGTACCAAACGGGTTGTACCTTCTTTCGATACAGGTTTAATACCAATACCTGAAGTTGCAGGGAAACGGATTTTTTTCACGCCCATTTCATCTTGCAAGAATGCAATCACTTTTTTCGCTGCTTCGCTTTCTGCTTCCCATTCAATACCAGCATAAATATCTTCCGTATTTTCACGGAAAATCACCATATCGGTTTTGCTGGGGTCTTTCAAAGGAGAAGGCACGCCATTAAAGTAACGCACAGGACGCACACATTGGAACAAATCCAATTCTTGGCGCAAGGCTACGTTTAATGAACGGATACCACCGCCCACAGGCGTGGTCATCGGACCTTTAATTGAAACAGAATATTCTTTCAAGGCTTCTAAGGTTTCTTCTGGCAACCACACGTTGTCGCCATAAACACGCGTGGCTTTCTCACCTGCATACACTTCCATCCAGTGGATTTTTTTCTCACCGCCATAAGCTTTTGCCACTGCCGCATCAATCACTTCTTTCATCACAGGAGTGATGTCCACGCCAATGCCGTCCCCTTCGATAAATGGAATGATGGGGTTGTTAGGAATTGCTTGACCTGCAACAATTTTTTGGCCTTCAGCCGGTACTTTAATATGACTCATGATGTCTCCTAGATGGTTAATCGTTTTCTTCTGTTTGTTGGTATACGCGCCTTGATAGGCACGCCCAACAGCCGTGTGATTATGCTTGATTTTGCTGTTTTACGCTAGGGGTTTGCTCCATTTGCGATTACAATACGCACATTCCCTTGCTTTTTTCAAAACATTTCAAGCCATAGGGCGATATATCAAACATCGTTCTGCGCATTGTCTGAAGTGCGCAGAAATAACGCTCTGCCCTATCCAACCCACACTACCGCCCCCAATAGCGGAGATTCAACCATTAGGAATTTGTAATGAAAAATTTGATTATTTTTAATAAACCTTATGGTGTGATTTGCCAGTTTAGCCCACATGAAAAACATCGTTCTTTAAAAGACTATATTTCCCTGCCGCATTTTTATCCTGCGGGTCGCTTGGATACAGACAGCGAAGGCTTGTTATTGCTCACCAACGATGGACGCTTACAAGCTCAAATCGCCCACCCTCAATTTAAAGTTAATAAAACCTATTGGGCGCAAGTGGAAGGCTCGCCTGATGAGAGCAAATTGGCTGTTTTACGGCAAAAAATGGATTTGGGCGACTTTGTGGCACAAGGCGCGCGCGTGCGGGTGTTAGCACCTGAAGAAACCGCCTCTTTATGGCAACGCCAACCGCCTATTCGTGAACGAAAAAGCGTGCCTGATTTTTGGTTGGAAATCACCATTAGCGAAGGCAAAAATCGCCAAGTACGCCGTATGACGGCTAAAGCAGGTTATCCCTGTTTGCGCTTGGTGCGCGTGAAGATTGGCCAGATTGATTTGTTTGCAGAACATTTGGCATTAGGCGAATGGCGGTATGCCGAACGGTTGCCGTAATAAAATGCAATAGCTATTTGCTATTGCATTTTATTGTTAGTTTATGTTAATTGGTTTAATAAGATAATATGTTTTAAAATATATATCTATACATCTTACATTAATTCATCCCAATCAATATTTTGCATACAAGCTTGTTTTCCTAAATAGGTATAAAACCCATCAAAGTCAAAATCATATTATGGAACTTGTATCTTTTCAGGAGCAGGGCAAAACTCGCCACTAACGTCATGTATATATGATTTTATATTATAGATAATAATATCTTTAACTTGCTGCTTTGTTAAATGTGGGTTTTTATATTCAATTGCAAGCCCTAAAATATTAACTTGCTCACTATCTAAATCTATAAAAGCATGCCCTGCATGGTAAGTACTATTAAAAAACTCATCTAGCAAATCTAATCTACCTTCTTTATTACTAATATCATATATAGAAAGAATTACTTGTCTATTAGCTTTAATTGCTAAATAAATGCCTGTTGAGTAGCACATAATTGCATCATCTCTTTTATTTAGCAGGTAAAATACTTTAGCAGTTGATGTATAAATAGCGCTATTACTGCTATCTACTTTCATAGCCTCAACATAACATTTTAATGCCTCTAACAATTTCCCCTCTCTTTTGAGCTGAACACCTTTACTCAACCACATATTCATTTTTCGCCCTCGTTTAAGTGTGTTAAAATTCAAATTTTAATGAGAAAAGATATAAGTTTCTAGATACAAAAAGTACAGGGATTTACCCATTTTTTTCAAAAAAACTTCCAACAGTGTTATTAATACATTTTTGATGAGTTAAAAACAATAGGTAATAAGTTAAATAATTATCAACACAAGGAATAATTAAATATGGATATTCATAATAAAATCCGTGTTATTCGTGAAATTAAACAATGGTCTCAAGAAGAAATGGCAGAGCATATGAATATGTCTACAAGTGGTTATTCAAAAATTGAACGCGGTGAAACAAAATTACATTTGGATAAATTAAAACAAATTGCTCAAATATTTAACATTGATACTAAAGAATTAATTGATTCTGAAGACAAAAATATTTGTTTTCTATTAAATGAAAATGCACATTATACAAATATCAATACTAACTATTATGGAGCTGAAGCTTTAATAATAGAGATAGAGAAACTCAAGATGATTTTAGCTCACAAAGAAGAAATCATTTCACAAAAAGACAATGAGCTGCAATCTCTCAAAGAAATAATTACTCTTCTAAAAAAACAATTAAGTGACTAATTAATCAAAAAAAGGACACTTATCTAAGTGTCCTTAAATTGCTTATGCAGGCATCGTTCCTTCATTTTGATACAGAGTAAACAAAGGCACATTGGCATCGCGGATACGCTGTCCGCCTGTTAAATCGGTGAATTCTAAAATGGCAGTCGCTTCCACCACTTCCGCCCCCACGCGGCGAATCAATTCCACTCCTGCCAACATGGTACCACCTGTTGCCACCAAGTCATCGACCAATAATACACGCGAGCCTTGTTGTACGGCATCGGTGTGCATTTCTACGGTGGCTTCGCCATATTCTAACGCATAACTTTGCGAAACCGTGGTAAACGGCAGTTTGCCTTTTTTGCGAATCGGCACAAAGCCCACATTCAGTTGATACGCTAATGCTGCGCCAATAATAAACCCCCGCGCATCTAAGCCTGCCACCACATCAATTTTTTGATCCATATAGCGATACACCAGCAAATCCACCAACAAGCGGAAATACTGTGGGCTTTGTAGCACAGGGGTAATATCGTGAAACAAAATGCCTTTTTGAGGCCAATCAGGAATTTTGCGGACTTTTTCAAACAGGGCTTCAACGCCCATCACTTCGGGGTGAATCAACATGGTGTTTTTCTTTCTTGACAACAAACAAAAAAATCGGGCAAGACTGCCCGACTCCTTACCAATCTTACTTACATTCGGCTCAATTCGCGTTGTAGTGCTTGTATATTCTGCTGCCTATCTTGCACGCTATTGGCTAACTGGCTTGCGCGTGCTTGATTGCCTTGACTGCGTGCGGTGTTCAATTCATTTTGAACGCTGCTCAACGCATTGCGTTCATTTGCCAACTCTTGTTCCAAAATAATACGGCGACCGCTACTGCCTGCTGGGCGATTGCTAACGGGCATGGTTGGAGCGGGTGCAGCCGCTTGCAAAGGAGGCGCGCTGCGAACAGGTGCGGTACGCGCTCGATTATTTGCCGTTTGGGCTTTGGGCGCGGCACTGGCTGCTCGCTTAGGTTGGCTAGGGCGGTCATCGTTATCCACGGATAACACGGTCGGCACAGGTTTGGGCGCAACAGAGGTGTATAAGCCTAAGTGTTTGCTCAATTCGCGATTATCGAGCGATTCGCAATTACCTGCGGGCTTAGACACATAGGTTTTGACGCCGCCAATATAGCATTCGTAAATGCGTGAGGCTTGGGCTTCCCCCGCCCAAGCTAATGTTGCGCTGATGAATATGGCAACATTAAGAAAGTGTGTTTGCTTCATGATGGTTACTCGCCTGAATTTGTGAGTCTGGTTTCGATTTCGCAATGGAGTGTTTCCAGTTGTTCTTGCCATTGCAACCAGTTTTCTTCTATTTGTTCTAATTTTACTTTGGTTTCGGCTAATTGGGCGAGTATCTGCTGAAGTTTAACTTTATTTTCATCTGAATACGCGCTTTCTTGTGCCAAAAATGTTTCACATGTTGCCTGTATTTCTTGCAAATCTGCCATTTCTTTTTCGGCTTGGTTGATTTTTTGTTGCAAGGGTTTGCCGTATTTGGCTTTTTCTTGTCGGATTTGGGCTTCTAGACGTTTGGTGTCTTTACGGCTTTGGGCTTGGCTGGAAACGGCAGGTGTGAGGGTGGCGTTTTCTTGTGCCAAACGCCATAAACGGTAGTCGTTTAAATCGCCATCAAAGTTTTGTAAACGCCCTTGGTGGATGAGCAGGAAGCTGTCGGTAGTGGCTTCTAACAGGCTTCTATCGTGCGATACGATGATTAATGCACCTTGAAAACTTTGCAATGCCAAAGTGAGTGCATGGCGCATATCTAAGTCTAGATGGTTGGTCGGTTCGTCTAATAAGAGTAAGTTGGGCTTTTGCCATACAATCATGGCTAATGCTAAACGGGCTTTTTCGCCCCCTGAGAAGGGTTCGATTTTTTGCAATGCCATGTCGCCCACAAAGTTAAACCCACCGAGGAAGTTGCGAATGTCTTGTTCGCGCACTTCGGGCGACAGTTGTTGGATATGCCAAACTGGGCTTTGGTCATCGCGTAGGGTATCGAGCTGGTGTTGGGCAAAATAGCCAATATTCAGTTTATCGGATTGTATCATTTGCCCTGTTTGCAGTTGTAATTCGCCTGCGAGGGCTTTGATAAAGGTGGATTTACCGCTTCCATTCACGCCTAATAGACCATAACGTGCGCCGCTTTCTAGTGATAGGTTTAAGTGGTGTAATACGGTGTGTTCGCCATAGCCTAGATTGGCTTGATCCAGTTTTAATAAGGGATTGGGCAAATGGGCAGGACTGGCAAATTCAAAGTTAAATTCGCTGTCTAAATGGGCAGGGGCAATGCGTTCTAGTTTGGCTAAGGCTTTCATGCGGCTTTGCGCTTGCACGGCTTTGGTGGCTTTGGCTTTAAAGCGGTCAATAAAGGATTGTAGGTGTTTGATGTGTGCTTGTTGTTTGATATAGGCGGCTTGTTGTTGGGCAAGACGTTGGGCGCGTTCGGTTTGATAAAAGTCGTAATTGCCGCCATAGAGGTTGAGTTTTTGTTGTGCCAGTTCTACGGTTTGGGTGGTGGTGGCATTGAGAAAATCGCGGTCGTGCGAGATGATGATTTGGGTGCATGGCAAGCTGGCAAGGTGGTTTTCAAGCCATAAGACGGTTTCTAAATCAAGGTGGTTAGTGGGTTCGTCTAGCAGTAATAAATTGGCACGACACATCAGCGCTTGTGCCAGATTGAGTCGCATCCGCCAACCACCCGAAAAGGCTTTAACGCTTTTATGGTGTTCTTCTTGGGAAAAGCCTAAACCGCTTAATAATTTGGCAGCGCGTGCAGGAGCGGTGTAGGCGTCGATTTCTTCTAGTTTGGCATGGCATTCGGCAATGTTCATGCCGTCGTTATGGGCTTCGGCTTGTGCCAAACGGGTTTGCCATGTTTGTAATTCGGTGTCGCCTTGTAACACATAATCTAAGGCGGTGGTTTCCAATGCAGGCGTTTCTTGTGCTACGGCTGCCAGTTTCCAATGTTTGGGAATCAGGATATCGCCGCCATCTTGGGTGATTTCGCCTTTAATCAGGGCGAATAAGCTGGATTTACCTGTGCCGTTTTTGCCAATCAAGCCCACTCGTTGATGGGGATTAATGGTTAATTGGGCTTGGTTGAGCAAGACTTTCAAACCGCGTTGTAGCGTGAGATTTTTAAGTTCAATCATGAAAACAAGGGAAACAATATGGAAAACGGCTATTGTAACAAAATCAGCCCACTTTGACGCTTTCCCCTATAATCAACACGGCATTGCTGCCGCCAAATGCAAATGATGAACTTGCCCCTATACGGCGTTGGTGTTGCCAATGGCTGTGTTGATTGGTTAAACCAATGGGAGGTAAACGGCTGTCTCGTGGGGAACTGTTTAGCTGTGGGGGCAATTTGCCTGTGGGATTGTCTTGGCGGCTGATGATGCCCCATAAAAATGCGGCTTCAATCGCTCCTGCTGCACCTAAGGTATGCCCTGTGCTGGGCTTGGTGGAGGTACACGGCGTATGGTTGCCAAATACTTGGGCAATCGCAAGGCTTTCCATGCTGTCGTTGTGGGGCGTGCCTGTGCCGTGTAGGTTAATCCAACCGATATCGTGTGCGGTGAGATTGGCATGGTTTAATGCGGTTTGAAATGCTTGTATTGCGCCTAAGCCTTCAGGGTGTGGCGACGACATATGATAGGCATCGCTGCTTGCGCCATAGCCCAACAAGGGCAAACTGTCGGTAAAATCAGGCTCTCGGGTCATGATAAAAACGGCAGCCGCTTCACCAATATTAATGCCATCACGCTGGGCTGAAAACGGACTTGCCCAACCTGCTGATAAAACTTCCAATGAAGCAAAACCATTGATGGTTAACGGTGATAACGTATCCACACCGCCACAAATCACCGCATCACACAAACCTGCTCGCAATAAACGTGCCGCACTGATTAACGCTCGTGCGCCTGATGTACATGCGGTAGAAACCACATAGCTCACATTACGCAAACCATAAACTTCTGCCACAAAATCAACAGGCGCAACCATTAATTGTTGGCTTTGTTTAAAGGCAACCGTTTGCCAAGCTGCCCCTTGCGCGACTTGCTGAAACATACCAATGTTTTCATCTACTCCGCTTGTTGATGTGCCTAACACCACGGCAATCCGTTCTGCACCGAATCGTTGTTTAGCCGCTTCAATTTGGGGTTCTATTTGGGCGAGCGTATGCCACAATAATTGATTGTTGCGACTTTGAAAAGCAGACGGCAAATCGGCTGGGAACGCGCGTAATGTTGAAGGTACCACACCAAACGCCAAGGTTTTACCTTGCACCCATTCCGCCGACTGTTGCAAAGGCGAATCGGCAGCAGCGTGCAATAAGGCTTCAACATGGGCAGATAAACCATCGCCCAATGCACTGCTTAACGCAGGACGTGAAAGATAAACGGATTGATTCATCGGAGTTCCTTATTCTGTCTCTGCAATGGGCTGAACACGCCATTGAGTTTGATGAGGGAAACGAATACGCCAGCCTTTTTCCTCGCGCTGAATGCACCAACGATTTTCCCCCTTGTGTTGATAACATTCGCCATTTGCTTCCGTTTGGCGCACCATCTGCGGATAAACTGCCGCGCCATTGCTTGCCAACGCAGGTAAAAGTGCAGCAAATAAACGGCGTGATTCAGCATTCGGCATCACAAAACCATCATGATGCCAACCTTGTCGATTGAAGATTTGCCTTGCCACAGGTGCGCCTAAAGCATTGGTTTGCACAAAGCGAATGTCATCAGACGTTTGCTCAATGGCTAATAAACTGCTTTGTACAAACTGCCCTGCGGCATCATATTGCTCAAGTTGAAACCATGCGGCATCGTTGAACGGCAATATGGGCAACTCTTGCGGTTGAGGCAAACGAGATGCACAGGAGGTTAGCCATAAGAGCATACTGAACACAATGATTTTCATGGTCATCCCGTCTTACGCCAATGGCACATCGCCTACCATCGCGGCTAAAGCATCTAAACGCTGTGCGTGTTTAGCTACAAAAGGATTGTCAGTATCCCACGCATAGCCTGCCAAAATAGATGAAATCATACGGCTGATTTCAGGGCTACGATGGGGCGCATAAATGGCATTTTGGAAACGCGCATCATACCAACCCGTTACATAAGTGCGGAACGTATCCACGCCTTGCATTAGAGGTTCCGCAAATTCCGTTTGCCAATCGGCTGTACCACCTTTGAGCTGTTTACCCAATAAATCAGCAGCCAATTTTGCCGAGTGCATGGCAATGGTTACGCCCGATGAAAACACAGGGTCGAGAAATTCAGAAGCATTCCCCAATAGAGCAAAATGTTTGCCATATAAGGCTTTCACATTTGCCGAATAGCCTTGAATATGACGGAATGGAAATTCATTGTCCCACACCGCATCAACCAAGATTTCTGCCAACATCGGACATTCTAAGGCAAATGTTTTCAACACCGTTTCCGAATCGCCTGCCAATTTATCAGGCGTTCCTACCACACCGATTGAACAATGATTATCTGCGAAAGGAATCGTCCACAACCACACATCACGATGTTGAGGATGGGTAGTAATCAGAATTTTATTGCGGTCAAACTTGGGATGGGTAATGTTGTCTTGGATATGGGTAAAATGGGCGATACGGGGCGGTAAATCAGATGGCGTTTCCAAATCCAATAAACGCGGCAACACGCGCCCATAACCACTGGCATCTAACACAAAACGCGCCGTTAGCGAATATTGTTCGCCTGTGTCGGTGGTGAGGTCTAAACGAGCGGTGTCCCCCTGATTATCAAACGCCGTTACACGCTGTCCAAACCGCACTTCTACACCTTGCTTTGCCGTTTCATCAATGAGAATTTTATCAAACACCGCGCGGCGCACTTGGAAAGTCGTCCCCGGCCCTGCGGAAAATTTATCGGTAAAGTCGAAATAAGTGTAGCGATTGCCCCAAGTGAATGCCGCCCCATTTTTAAATTGAAAAGATGGTTCAGCCTGCACCGCTTCCAAGAAACCTGCTTCAGCTATCATTTCCATACAATGTGGCAACAAGCTCTCTCCAATCACAAAACGCGGAAAATGCTGTTGTTCCAATACACATACTTTCAAACCTTGTTTGTTGAGCAAAGCGGCAGCCACTGAACCTGAAGGACCTGCACCAATAATGGCAACATCAAATAGATGATTCATGTTTTACTTTCTGTGGTAATAATTGAGTTTGATGGTTTGTTTAGCAAACAAGCTGCTAAACCTAAATTCCAAAGCACGCCTAAAGTAACCGTTAAACCAAATGCCGCCACCGCAGGCGTGCTGCTGATGCCCAGCAAGACAAATGAAATACCTGTGGTGAGTGCGGCTAACAACATACCGCCCAAGCGTGCTGCCGAGCTGTGTTGAGCGGCAACGGCATACACCGCATAATCCACCCCAATCGCCGACACCAACAATAAACCAAACATCGCAAACAAACTAATCGGAATGCCCAACCAGCCCAACATCGCCACCGTTCCCACTGCCGACAACAACGGCACGGCTAACACTTGGCTACCGCGTTTCACCCCCAACATCCGCCATAATACAACCATCGCCAAACCATACGAAGCCAATTTGAGCCAAGCCGCTTGATTGCGAGTTTCATGAAACAGCGCGTTTAAATGACTGCGTTTGTCTGCCCAATAAACGCCTGTGAGCGGTTGCAATGCCATTTGTATGGCTGGTGTATCATTTAAACCGTGTAAACGAATGATGGCAGCAAAACGATAGGGCGCAACTTCCCCTAAATACAGACCGCGCCATGCCTCTGCTAAAGCAGGTTGCACCCCGTCAGACAGCGTTACCGTTGGCAACTGTGCCGCTTGTTGCAAGGCATCGCGCATGGTTTGACTGGGAACACCAATCGCATTCATCGCCTGCCAAACCGCAGGTTGCTGTGCTAATTCCCCCAAACGCTGTTGTAATTGCCGCTGCTCAGTCGTGGGCAGCAACCATTGGTCTAATGACTGCATACCATGCAATTTTTGTTGGGCAATTAAAGGCTGCAACACTTGGCGTACTGCTGCATTTTTTTGCAACAACGCATCTTCACTCGCAGCTTCCACCACAATATATTGTCCGCCCCAATCTGTGCCTGCTAATTGCCCGATTTGCTGTGCTTCTGCCAACAACTGCGGCGGTATATTCACCCATTGGCGAATATCATCGCGCCAATCGCTGCGCCACACACCCACCAGCACCCACACCGCCAAGCCTAAACCCACCATCCAATCGGCTTTACCCTGTTGCAAAGAACGTACTGCCCGATTCAGCCCCACCACCCCTTTTGTAAACGGCACCGATTTTGCCTGATAGCGTGTAAACAAAGGCGGCAGCCACAACACTGTTGCGCCAAATGCACCTAACAATGCAAAGCCTGAAAACACCGCCGTTTGACGCAACACAGGCAAAGGCGTGAACCATAAAAACGCATAGCCCACCACCGTAATCAACAAACTGATGGCAAAAGTGGGCAACACATGACGCATGGCAGTTTGCGCTTGCCAAACCTGTTTTTCGGTGGCAAACAACGAAGGCGCGAGCCAATGTAAAGGAAAATCCACCAACATTCCTACCAAACTCGTGCCAATCACAATGGTTAAAATATGCACTTCGCCCAACACCAGCAACACCGCCGCCAAGCCTGTGAGCATACCCATCGCCAAAGGCAACAACAACCAAAACAGTCGCCCACTGCGAAACACCCACAAGAGCAATATAAAAGTCAGCAATAAGCCTGTGGCACTCATCCACTTACTTTCCTGCTCGGCGGCGGCTTTCGATGCGGCAGCAAAAACCGCACCGCCTGCGCTTAATGTTTCCACTTGATGCTGAGTAGCCCATGCTCGGCTTTGTGCCAACAAAGGCAACAAACCTGCATGACCGTTTGCCAAATGATGTTGTTCTGATAAACGTCCGCGCAACCATACCCATGTTTTGCCTTGTTCGTCTTCTGTAAACAACATGCCCGTATCGGCATGCCATTGCAAGCGGCTTTGCGGGCGAGCTTGTTGGGCAACAAAGCGACCCAAGCCCAACCAATCTTGTTCTAATGATAAAGGCGATGGACTGGCAAAAGGATTGATGGCAGCTTCTGCGCGTTCTTGAAAATAACGTTCTGGCTCATGCCAAAGTTGTTGCCGTTGCTCTTGCGGCAAAGTTGCCAAACTTAATTGCTGGATGTCGTGGCGCAGTTGCGTTAAATCGGGTGCCACACGGCTATCGACTTGGATAAAGACCCCACTTTGCTGCCACAGTTGTGCGATTTGCGCGGCAGTTTGAAACGCACGGTCGGCATCTTGGCTACCCACCAATAACACCACTTGGGTATTCAACTGCCGCTCATGCGCTGCATCGGCAGCTTGCAACACTACATCAGGCTGTTGCTCTTGGGGCAACAATGCCGTTAAATCGGTTTGCAGCCAGTTTTTCGTGCTGATGGTATAGACCAAAAATATGCCCAACAACATCATGCTAAGCGTATAGAGCGTGCGAAACTTCACAAGGCTTCTTTCGCAAAAGCGGTCAATTCTTTACCAGTTTGCACTTGCTGAAACTGCATCACCGTGCGGTCGCCTTGTTTTTCGTTTAACTCAATACGGCGTACCACCTCATCGCCTGTAATCTCAATATGGTTAAAAATTTGCTTCATCAAAGCCGTTTTGGGATGTAAACGCAGCGTCCATTTTTGTGCCGTGCCTGTGAGCTGCAAATCAAACTGTTTTTCCAAACCTTGAGTATTGCCGCCCAATAAGTCTAAAAACAATTTGATTTGTTGATTCTGCCCACTGGCTTTGCTTTGCTGGGCGTTTACCCATGTTGTGCCATTCCATTGCATAATGCCATCGGCACGCACCCGTAAACGGTTATCAAACGGCTTTTGCATATGCCACAGCAAACCGCGCTTGGGCAGCAACACAAACTGCCCTGTGGTGGTCATGGGTTTGGTAAGCGATTTTAAATAACGCTGCTGCGTAAACGCGCCTTGCACATTCTTAGGCTTTTGCAAGGTTTGCGCCAATTCCAGCGTATTAAATGCCCACAATACGGGGCTGAATACGCTTAACATTCCCATTAATATCCATGGTTTCATCATCATGTTTCCTCAATCTAAGGCTTGAAAATCGGGATAGGCACGAATCGCATTGAGCCAACTGTCAGGGGTTTGAAACTGCATTTCGCCTGTTGCCAACGACACCGCCACTTGCGTGGTACTGGCTTGCGTGAGTTTTGCCCCACTTGCCACATCAACCAAGGTGTAATCTATCCGCAAACAGCTTTCTATCTCCACCACCGCCAAATCCACCCGAATTTTTTGCCCAAACACCGCAGGTTTCACATATTTCACATGAAGCTGCACAATCGGCCAACTAAAACCTTGCACACCCATTTCACGATAGTCATACTGAATCGCGCTTAAAAATGCACAACGCGCCATTTCCAAATACTTCACATAGTGTCCATGCCACACAATTTGCATGGCATCCACATCAAAAAACGGAACTTCAATTTCCAAGCTATACCGACAATACACATGTTTAGCCATAGAATTATTTTACTTTCCAAAAATCATAAAAATTAAACCATTGCAACGGGTTTTGCGCACATTCTTGCGCCAACACATCGGCAAACTGCTGTGCTGCCGCCGCAACTGCCGCTTCACGCTCATTGCGTTTCCAATCGGTGCGGTCTAAAAAACGGCGCAGCTTCAAATGATAGCGCCCCTGCTGTTTCACACAAAACAGCGTATGCACGCGCGTTTTCAACAAACCTGCTAATAACCACGCACCTTGCGGCATATTCGCCATTTCGCCCAAAAACGATACCGCCACCGTTTTTTCACCACGCACAGGCACACGGTCGGCAGCAATCGCCAGCCATTCGCCTGCATCAATACGCTGATTTAATTCCATCATCAATGCCGCATCCAAATCCATCACCTGAATCAACTGAATACGGTCGGCACCTGCTTTTTCTAATGCCTCGTTAAACGCTTGAGCATGACGACTATGCACCAACACATTCAGCTTAAATCCCTGATGATGCGACACCAACGCCCGACACACCTCAATATTGCCCACATGCGAACAAACAAAAATCTGCCCGCGTAAAGAACGGTCTTTAATCAAGGCATACACATCATCAGGGTCATCTAAAACCAAATCTTCATAACGAATTTTGTGTTGCCACACCGCAAAGCGGTCGCAAATTGCCCCACCAAACGCCAAAAATTGCTGAAAAACCGCCCCTCGTTTGGGCAACACCACATCAGGAAAGGTTTGCTGCAACAAAGTTTGATAACGAGCAATATGGCGTCTGGGCTGGGGCGCAGTGGCATAAAAATACAGCACCACCAAACCCATACACGGTTTTAACAAACCCGCAGGCAAATAACGCACCATTAGCGTGGTTAATGCCAAAAACAAACGATTACCGCGCTCAGGTTGCGCTGCCCAATGGTCGGATGCGTTGGCGTTCATCTGTGCCACTTTCCTGTTAAACGCCGCTTGAGCATGCCAAAAAACAAACGCGCGTGCATTTTGCTAATCAACACATTGTCAGCAAATGCACGAAAATGCGAAATCCCATTTGGCGCATATTGCACAGGTGTTTTAATCCAAATTGGCTTCACGCCACGCCAATACAAGCGAACCAAAATTTCCGTATCATAATCCATGCGATTGCCCACCTGCTCTTCTCGTACCACCGCCAAAGTGGGAGCTAACGGATACAAGCGAAAACCACACATACCGTCTTTAATATCATTTGACCATGTGTGTATTCTGTTCCAAAAATCAGTAATTTTACGCCCATATAAACGCGCTTTGGGGGCATCGCTGCCATATTGCGGCCACCCACAAACTACCGCAGCAGGATATTGTTGCGCGGCAGCTAATAGTTTGACCGCATCGCTTAAACAATGCTGTGCATCAGCATCTACTTGCAACACATGGCTATAACCATGTTGTTCCGCATAATCCAACCCTGCTTTCACCGCCGCCCCTTTGCCACCATTCACAGCGCAATACCACACCTGCACGCCTATTTGTTGTGCCAAAGCTGCCAATATCGGTTGGCATACGGCATCTGAACCATCGTCCACTACCAACACATCTAAATCCAAATCGCGCATCGCTTGCACCACTTGGGCAATGGTCTGTTGATGGTTATAGTGGGGAATTAAGGCTAATGTTTTCATACTGATTTCGCTGCGCTGGGAAATGTACCAAATACCATACGCCCCGAAGCGCATACGGCTTCATCATGGGTGATTTTAAACCCCAATTTATCTTTATCCGCATCGTATTGTAGCTCAATGCTGATGCGGTCATGTGGGCGTACAAACTGTTGATATTTTAAGTTTTCCACGCGAACAATGGCGCGTTGTCCCCATGTAAAACGCGCTGCCAATTCTCGCACCCATTGCAATTCAATCACCCCCGGCACCAAAGGAAAATGGGCAAAGTGTCCTGCAAAATACACCAAATCCAACGGCACACGCCCTGTAAAACGGTGAATGGCGGCATCTTGTGTTGCTGCTATTTGCCAATCCACCGTGGTTTGCTCTTGCATCAAGGCTTGCTGAAACGCTTCGGCGGTGATTTTAGATTGGGCATTGCGCGGCAAGACATCGGTAAACCGCCAATAACGTGGCAAGGCAACAGGGTCTTGTGTGATGGCAAGGTGTTTTTTCAATATGCTGGCAAGAGCTGCCCTGCCCTGATTTTGTAAGGCAACAATGCCCTCCTGTTTCAATGCCACCCACACCGCAGGGCGTTGATAATGGGGATGTTGCCCACAATACGCATCTGCCACCCATTCATGTTTTAATAAATCCTGTTCAATTTGCTGCAACGACACCCGTTTATCCTCAAATTTAATAATGCGGTCTTGCCGACCTAATAATAAAAATCCTGCGCCTTGGGGTTCAATCATATCGGCGGTTTGCACACGTCCCGCCGTCCATGCCGATTGCGCCCACAATGCGCCTGCTGTGTTTTGCCCCACTTGAACGGCTGCGAATGCTTGCCATGTTTGGCTGCCTTGGCGTGCGGCTATCACGCCTGTTTCGGTGCTGCCATAAATTTCAAATGGACGCACCGCGTGTTGAGCTAATAAATCAGCCGTATCATCAGGCAATACCCCGCCTGCCGATACAATGCCTACCAGTTTCCCTTGCACCGCTTGCCAATCACGCCCCTCCCCCAAACGATTCAACACAGCAGGGCTGGCAATCCATATCGCTTGCGAATATGGCAATGTGGCTGCCAATAAAGTTTCAGGATACGCATTTTGCAAACGGTCTAGCGTCCAGCCCATCGTCAGCGGCACAGCAAAACGAAAGGTTAAGCCATATAAATGCTGTGGGCTGACACTGCCCACCACCGCCACATCTGGTTGCGCAAACGGCAACACCGCCGCTAAGGCTAAGGCTTCTGCTTCCATTTGCGCGGCAGTTTTCATCACAATTTGTGCGCCTCCAGTTGAACCCGAGGTTTTCAAATACACTTCAGCTTGTGGCGCAATGGTATTGGGAGCGACTAACTGGGTAGAAGTGGGCAGATTCGGCAACAAGGTGGGAAGATGCCAAACCGTTTGCGGATGAACCCGAGAAGGAAGCGTGATATCGGTGAGCCATCGTTCTGCTGTATTGCCCCATTCAATATTGTCTTGCGCTAAATTAGGTGGCAACAACACCTTTGCGCCTGCTTGCCATGCTGCTAACAACGCACCTGCAAAATAAGCCACATCTTCACACCACACCGCCACCGTTTGCACCTGTTGTTGTTGCAAACATTGCGCCCAACCCAACACCGCTTGCTGCCAATCGGCATACGTCCAAGCAGGTTGAATGGCAATCAACCTATCTGATGGCAAACGAATGGATAACATTTCAGTTAATTTATTCATGGCGATTGAACCCATCACACTTTCAAAACCCATTTGCGATACACCCATTCTCCGGCAAACAATATCCCCATCAAACCATACGAAATCACACCCGTATAAATCGCCCACCAATCATGGTGCCCCCAAATTGCCAATAAAGCCGCCATACTGGCATTGCCAATAAAAAACACACACCAAATTTGCGTAACACGGCGCGTATGGCGCACACCAGCAGGGGGCAAATCAGGATATTGCAAACGGGCTAAACGCTCAATCACCGTTTGTTGCGTAAACAAACTGATGCCAAATACCGCCAACATCAACAAGCTCACTACCACAGGATACCAATACATCGAAGCAGGTTGTCGCCACACCAACACGCCCGCAAAAAACAACGCCAACAACACCGAAACCACTTGTTGCGCACGGGTTTTCTGCCACACCGCTCGCATCAGCCACAAGCCACACATGGCAGCCGCCAATCCCACAAATGCACCCTGTTCGCGCCCGTAATACCACAATAAGGGATAAGCCATGCTCACTATCACCAGCAAAACTTGTCCTATGATTTTCAACATCTTATTTTCCCGCGTTGATGGTCTTTAGCCATGAGTAAAAACGGCGAGCCAGAATGCCCGCCCTTCTTCATGACACAATCTTGCTTACTCCGCGCCAATACGCAACACCGCCTGCACCACATCTTCCACCGTGCGTACATTGCGGAAATCTTCTGCCTTGAGCTTACGCCCTGTTTCACGTTTAATATGGTCGATTAAATCAATGGCATCGATGCTATCAATTTCCAAGTCTTCATATAAATGAGTGTCTGGCTGAATACGCTCAGGTTCAATTTCAAATAAATTGACTAAGGCATCGGTTAAAAGTTGGCGAATTTCTTGTTCAGTCATCTTTTATTCCTTTTCTACTTGGCGGCTGCGAACAAAATCTGCCAAGGTTTGCACGCTGGCAAAATGGTTACGCAACTGGTCTTTTTCGCCATCTAATTGAAAGCCAAATGTTTTCTGCACAGCCAAGCCCAGCTCCAGCGCATCCACCGAATCCAAGCCCAAGCCTTCATCGCCAAATAAAGGCGCATCGGTGGCAATATCGGCTGCGCTGATGTCTTCCAAACCTAAGCTGTCAATAATCATTTGTTTAATTTGAGTTTCTAAAGTCATGTTGTTTCTCGTGTGAAATAGTCTTGCAAATAAGCATTTAAACGGCGTGCGGCAATGGGCAAAGGTTTTTCTGCCAACCAATCTTGCGGATGAATATCCTCACCCACAATAATATCGTAATGAACCGTGTGGGGTGGAATTTTATACCACGGCTGCCCTTTTTTGAAATTAGGCGGATTCATTTTAATGCAAACAGGGGTAATGATACGCGCACTGCGTAAGCCTATCGACACCGCACCACGATGCAATTTAATCTCGCCGTCCCAGCCTGTGCGCGTGCCTTCGGGGAAAATTAACAGGCTTTGTCCACCTTTTAACACCGCATCTACGGTTTCCATCATATCCAAAGATTCATCATTGGGAATATAACCTGTTGCCATGATTTGACTTTGCATAGCAGGATTGCGAAGCAAATCTTTTTTAACAATACAATTCATTTCAGGCACATGCCCAATCAGCAACACCACATCTAATAAAGACGGATGATTGGCTAATACCAACTGCCCTGCTTGTCCCAGTTTTTCCACTCCCTGAAAACGCACACTCAACACACCCGACCACACCAAATAATTAACAAACCATTTCCACACTCGCCCTATCAAACGCCGCGCCTGCATTTGACGCGCCACATCATGACGGGTACTGCGTAGTGTGTAAGGCAGCAATATCACTTTAAACCCCACCCCCACCACACCAAACAACATGAATCCCAATAAGGTGGCAAGCAAACGGCGAAGATAATCTAATGTTTTCATCTTATGGATTGCCCTGCGTGTTGAAGCTGAGATTTTTCTGCCATTGCCAATAGCGTTGTCCATAATATCGCTTCTGCTCGGTTGTATCGGTGAGCATAAAACGTATCCAGTCCAAAGCCCCCCAATAAGGGGCAGATTGGGCAGAATTAAGATGTGAATGAGAAAACAGCGAGAGCGTATATTGTTGCCCTTGCTGCAACACCATTGCTAAAGCATAAGGCATGGGCGCACGTTGGGCTGCTACGGTATATTCAGCCAGCAAAGGGTCATCGGCTAACACCAACAACACTTGTTTTGCCCCTTCTTGCAACAGCGCATAAGCCTCTGCCAAAGCCGTTTCCAAACCATCATCGCCCACCGCCAAAGCAGTATGTTCACTTCTATCTTGTCGCAACATCGAC
>JBHADP010000037.1:0-4224 GCA_041855125.1 Neisseria sp.
GCTCTGGCAGAAGGTTTGGCTTATCACATTGTGCATCAACAAGTGCCAGAAGTTTTGCAAAACAGCACGGTCTTTGCGCTGGATATGGGTGCATTATTGGCTGGCACCAAATATCGTGGCGACTTTGAAGAACGGGTAAAAAAAGTGTTGAAAGCCTTAAGCAAAGTTACCCATGCCATTTTGTTTATTGACGAAATTCACACCATTATTGGCGCAGGCAGCGTGTCGGGTGGCACCATGGATGCTTCCAATTTATTGAAACCTGCTTTGGCAAAAGGCGAATTGCGCTGTATTGGTGCTACCACTTATGATGAGTTTCGCACCATTTTTAATAAAGACCATGCTTTGAGCCGCCGTTTTCAAAAAATTGATGTGGTTGAACCCAGCGTGCCTGAAACGGTGCAAATTCTGCAAGGCTTGAAACCCATGTTTGAAGCCTTTCATCAGGTGGAATACTCGGAAGAAGCACTGCAAGCCGCCGCAGAATTGTCTGCGCGTTATATGAATGAACGCTTTTTACCCGACAAAGCGATTGATATTGTGGACGAAGCAGGTGCCGCCCAGCGTATCTTGCCCGATGAACAACAGCAAAAAACCATAGAACGCCATCATATTGAAAGCATTATTGCCAAAATCGCGCGTATTCCCGAAAAAACCGTTTCTCACGATGATAAATATAAATTGCAATATTTGGCGCGTGATTTGAAAAACATGGTGTTTGGGCAAGAAACAGCGATTGATGCTCTGGTGGCGGCGGTTAAAATGTCGCGTTCGGGTTTAGGCTCGCCCGATAAACCAATTGGCAGCTTCTTATTTTCAGGTCCAACGGGGGTGGGCAAAACAGAAGTTGCCAAACAACTGGCATTTTCTTTAGGCGTACCCTTACAACGCTTTGATATGTCGGAATATATGGAACGCCATGCGGTGGCTCGTTTGATTGGTGCGCCCCCTGGTTATGTGGGCTTTGAACAAGGCGGTTTGCTCACCGAAGCCATCAATAAGCAACCCCATTGTGTTTTGCTCTTAGATGAAATCGAAAAAGCCCACCCTGATATTTACAATGTCTTATTGCAGGTAATGGACCACGGCAAGCTAACGGATAATAATGGCAAAAGTGCTGATTTTCGCAATGTGGTGTTAATCATGACCACCAATGCAGGTGCAGAAAGCCTGAGCAAACCCAGCGTGGGATTTACGGGCAAACGCGAGCGTGGCGATGAAATGAAAGCCATTCAACAACACTTCACACCTGAATTTCGCAATCGTCTTGATGCCATCATTCCATTTGCACCGCTTAATCCCGAGATTATTGCCAAAGTGGTGGACAAATTTTTATTGCAACTGGAACAGCAATTACTCGACAAAAACGTGGAAGTGGAATTTACCCCTGCCTTACGCGCTTATTTAGCCACCGCAGGTTTCGACCCACAAATGGGTGCGCGTCCTATGCACCGCTTAATTCAAGACAAGCTGCGCCGTGCCTTAGCCGATGAATTGCTGTTTGGGCGTTTAGCCACAGGTGGTTTTGTTTGCCTTGATTGGGACGAGCAGCAACAACAAGTATGCTTAAATTTTGAGCGTGATGCACTGATGCCCATTTAAACCATAAAAAAACAGGCGGATTGGATTCTTCGCCTGTTTTTTTGCGTGAAACAATTTAGCGTGTGCCAAAAATCTTATCACCCGCATCCCCCAAGCCAGGGATAATATAGCCTTGTTCATTTAAATGACTGTCTAGCGCGGCAGTGTAAATACGCACATCAGGATGCGCTTCATTCACCAGCTTCACGCCTTCAGGTGCTGCCACCAACACCAACGCACGGATATTTTGACAACCCTTGCTTTTTAACAAATCAATCGTTGCCACCATCGAACCTCCTGTTGCCAACATAGGGTCAATAATCAAGGCAGGACGCTGTTCCATGCTATTCACAAATTTTTCAAAATACGACACAGGCTTTAACGTTTCCTCATCACGCTGCAAACCCACCACGCTGATTTTTGCCGTAGGAATCAAATCCAACACGCCATCTAGCATACCTAAGCCTGCGCGTAAAATCGGCACAACCGTTAAAGTTTTGCCTTTAATCCGCTCGCCTTCTATCTTGCCACACCAACCATCAATTTCATAGGTTTCAGTTGCAAAATCGCGCGTGGCTTCGTATGCCATCAAGCGCGCCAATTCGCTGGTAAGGGTGCGGAATTTATAAGTACTGCATTCGGCTTCACGCATCAAAGTGAGCTTATGTTTGACTAAGGGGTGGTCAATAATGGTAATGTTCATTTTTCTTTCCTTGCTGTTGGGCATGACATCTGTTTGACATGGCTGACAATGTTTCGCATTATACGTTTTTCTGCTGATTGAGAAAACTGTCTATTTTCTCAATTTCAGTATTGACTGAAATTTAAGAATGGATATAATAGAACCATGAAACTGAATCCAACCACACAAAAGTTTGTTTTACATTGGGGCGAGATGGGTACACAATGGGGCGTGAATCGCACAGTTGCCCAAATCCATGCGCTGCTTTATATCATTGGTCGCCCTATGAATGCGGAAGAAATTGCCGAAACCTTAAGCGTGGCGCGCTCTAATGTGAGCAACAGCGTGAAAGAATTACAAAGCCTCAAATTGGTGCAAGTTACCCATCAATTAGGCGACAGACGCGATTACTTTACCACGTCTGATGATGTGTGGGTGTTGGTGCGCACCATTATTGAAGAACGACAACGGCGTGAAATTGAACCCACGTTGCATTTTTTAAATGAATTAATGGCAACACCTGAATTTGCCCAAGAAAATGAGCAAGTGCAACGGCGAATCCGCGATACACAACAGTTTATGGAAGTGGCAACCAACTGGACGAAAGAAATGCTGAAATTGCCCACCAGCACCTTAGCCCAAGTTTTAAAACTGGGCGCAAAAGTACAAAAACTCTTGGGTTTAGGTAAATCCTAAGCCGTTAATAGGCATACTTCTGCCTATTTTTTGCCCGAAACATTTCTCTTTTAACAGAAACAACGAAAGGAATAAAAATGGACACTTATTCAGTTGCTCATGTGATGAGTGTGATTGGCGTGATGTTGATTTCGTCTTTATTGGTAAGTTTGGTCTGTTGGGCGGTGTTGGGCAGTGTGCTACATAAGGTGTTGGGTTTATTGTGTGATGACCCACGCGAAGAAGTGCAACAAGTGGGTGGTGAATTTTGGCGGCGTTTATATGCACTGTTGATTTTGATGGTACCCATGCTGTCGGTATTGCTGTTTGCGCCTGATTTTTCAAGCAATATTGCATTTAATTTGCTGTATGCCTTACGCGCTTCGTTTATTGGTGGTGTAACGGTGTTGCTGGTGTTAGCCTATTTGGTGCGCAAACAAATTCAGTTTATTCAACATCGCCGTTTACCCAACACAGAAAAACAGCGTTTATTCCCGCGCTCAGTTGCACCTACAACAGAACCTGTCTCCCCCACCCAATAAATCATCGGGCTGATGCATGCTTAAACGGCATCAGCCCATTCTTGCATTGCCACACGCAAATCATCTAAACCTGCGCCAGACAAAACAGATAGATTCACCGCCACCGCTTTGCCTTGTCCATCACGCAAAATACCTGTTGGGCGTTCATGCTGAGGCAATAAATCAATTTTGTTATACAACACCAGTTGTGGCACTTCGCCTGCGCCAATTTCTTGCAACACTTGGTTCACATCGTCCATTTGCCGTTCATATTCAGGATGGCTGGCATCAACCACATGCAATAATACATCAGCCAAAGCTGTTTCTTCTAAGGTTGCCGAAAATGCCGCCACCAAACCATGCGGTAAATCACGCACAAAACCCACGGTATCCGTCAAAATCACGCTACATTCCGCCGATAAATATAAACGGCGCGCAGTGGTATCTAAAGTGGCAAATAATTGGTCTTTTGCCAATACGTCGGCTTTGGTTAAACGATTAAACAAACTGGATTTGCCCGTGTTGGTATAGCCCACTAAAGCAAACGTTTTCAAAGCGCTGTTTTGCCGTGCTTTACGGCGGGTGGCACGTTGTTTTTCCACTGCTTGCAACTGGCGTTTGAGCGCAGTGATTTTAACATTGATTAAACGGCGGTCGGTTTCGAGCTGCGTTTCACCCGGCCCTTTTAAACCTATCCCCCCTTTTTGGCTTTGTAAATGCCCATATCCTCGCACCAAACGGCTGGCAAGATGGGTAAGCTGTGCC
>JBHADP010000038.1:0-11118 GCA_041855125.1 Neisseria sp.
ATTCGTTCTCAAGCCATTCAAGGTAAAATGGAATAAAGGGGTGGTAAACCATCAGGCAATTAAGGCGGCTCTTGAGCCGCCTTGTTTTATTTTTGAATCACACGAACTTTTAAATCGTTTTGATAGATTTGGATTTCTAAAATGGGATTGCTGTCTATCATCATTTTGATGCCATTGGCGGAGATGGTGTTTTGTCTTAGAGCAGATTCAAATTGATTGCGTCCGCTCACGGTGTGCATTTGGCAATCGGCGGTGTCAAATTTATCGCGTTTGTTGAATTGGTGATAATTGGCACGGTCTTGGCGCAAAATGGCGATGGCAGTTTCTTTGGTGTAGCCATGAATTAAGGTTTTGCCTGCGCTATTGACTTTATCTCGTGGGGAAATATGGGCGGTATAGCTGCAAATAAAATCGCCTGTAAATCCCCATGTGGGAGGAGCAGCAATCAATAAGGAGAGGGCAACGATAGGCAGTGTTTTCATCAAATTTCCTTTTCGGCTGAAACCCCGCCATTGGTGGCGGATCATTCAAACAGGAGGGGCGTAACCTCTTCTGTTTCAGGGCAACACTCAGAGCGACGTTTGGTGTGTCGTCCTGTGTGTTGAAACATGATTTACACCTGTTTTGTGGAACGAAATGGGATAAACCGCTGTTCAAGCTTTATTAAATAGAACAGTAAGCCCATATTGCCAATGGCAACGATGAGGTATAGCAATATAATGCTATCAAATAAAAACAGCAAGACCGCGCTTAAAATAGCAGCAAAAACCATAAATAAGCCGTTGATAATATTGTTCGCTGCAATGGCATGGGCGCGGAATTCATCGCTGCTGGCTGTTTGTAGCCAAGTATAGAGGGGAACGGAAAAGAAACCGCCAAAAAAACCAATGCCTATCATACACAGCATAATCCAGTAGTTTTGGCTTTGGCTGAGGAAAGCTACGATGCCGTTTAATTGGTCGCTGGTGTAGTGCGTGCCATGCGTGAGCCATACTAAGGCTAAACCAAATAGCGTCAGCCCTACGGTGCCTATGCTGACTAAGCCCAAACGCAGTTGATGGCGGCTGATTTTGGCACACAACACCGAGCCTGCTGCAATGCCAATGGAAAACAATGCCAGCATTAAGTTAAAGACATTATCGTCCCCGCCCAAATGTTTTTGCGTAAAGATGGGTAGTTGTGTGGTATAGACCGCGCCAATGAGCCAAAACCATGAAATGCCGATAATTGCGGTGTAAAGTTCACGTTGGGCAAAAGTGTCTTTTAACAGCGTTTGGGTGCTACGAACAATATTGGCTTCGATTTTTTGCTGTGGGTTTTTGGCAGGTACATAGGGCATGAAAAAGCTGGTGAGTGTGCCACCTATTGCCATTAATACGACTAAACTGCTCACCACCCAAAATGGCATACCTGCCACCAATGTTCCTAAAATTTGCCCTAATAAGATGGCTAAAAACGTGCCTGATTCAATCAAGCTGTTGCCCATCATCAATTCTTTTTGCTCTAAATAATCGGGTAAGATGGCGTATTTTAAGGGGCCAAACAAAGTGGATTGTGTACCCATGCAAAATAAACATGCCAATAATAAGGGGGCAGATTGGATATAAAAGCCATACGCTGCCACCGCCATAATGATGATTTCTAATATTTTCACAAAACGGGCAAATTTGGCTTTATCGTAGCGTGTGCTTAATTGCCCTGAAATGCTGGAAAACAGAAAATAAGGCAAGATAAATAATAACGCGCCTAAATTGAGCATTTGGCTGGCAGGCAATACGCTGTTTGCGCCTAAGCTGTAATAGCTAATCATCACAAACAGCGCGGTTTTAAATAAATTGTCGTTGAATGCGCCTAAAAATTGTGTGCCAAATAAGGGGGCAAAACGGCGACTTTTGGCAAAAGCAAATTCGCTGGTGTTCATGATGGGTCTTTCTGTGAGGGCGTTTTGCTGTCGCCGTGATAATTGTCGTCATCCATAATGATGCGATGGGCTGGACCTTCTAAATCGTCAAACTGTCCATTTTTGCCCGACCACCAGAAAAAATAGGCAATCAGAAATGCCAAAATAATGCTGATGGGAATTAAGATAAACACGCTTTCCATTTTACATAAGCCCTGTCATATCATTAAGAAGAAGAGATTGCCCATTGAGGGTTAGGTATTCATTGCGAATGGTGCCTATGGGCTGATGGTGTTCATCAAACAAATTAACATGGTCTTGCTGAACTGTCCAATATAAGGGAATGACAGGGTCTTGATAGGCGTGCAATGCGGTTTGGAGTGCAGGCGCAAGAGGGGATTCGCTTTGCAGTTTGATAATAAAACGACCTGATTGGGCAGGGCGTTCATGTTCGTGGTCGGGCAGCATGATGAAGAAACCAAGATGCTCGCCTTGTGGGGTGTGTAGGCTGAAATAGTGCATGGGCTTGATAATGGCTGACAATAAGAAAACCGTCTGAACGTGGGATTTCAGACGGTTAGGAGGCTTTTAGTGTATCCAACGTTGTTGTTGAACATAGCGAGCAGTCAGTTTGTCGATGATTTTATGACAATGGGGAATCAAAGGCGATGCAAATAGGGTAGAAGCCGCAAAGCCTAGTGTAACCATCACGGCTTGAGGTTTGCGTAACATATCAAAATCAAACCATTGCATCACGGCAACTGCTACGAGGTAGGTAAAAAGACCAATATACAGCAAACTAATTAGCGTTAAAATCAATAAGCGCAAAACAGAGTTATTCATAAGCAAAACGGTAGGATTGTGAGAGTTGGGGAAATAGTCCTGTTCTAATGACAGGATATATAATAATAATTAAATATTATAATCGCTTTAGTGATTAAATGCAGCAAAGACAGATTAAGTTAAGCAAAGAGTATTTACTTCATTTTGGCTTTTTGTTTGAGCTTTATTAATTGTTTAATGGCTTGTAAAGTGATGCCGCCGCCCCCTATCAACATCAGTATTAATAAGGGATACACGATGATTTGTGGAATAAACCAAATGGCGAGAGCGAATAATAAAATGCCTATGCCTATGGTTAAATAAGCCCATGCTTCGGATAGTGCAACCAAGCGTGTACCCGATAAATGGGTATCAAAAGCGTGGCTTAATTGCATCACTTGCCGCATCATGCCTTTCATTTGGTTTTTGTGTCGGGCTTGATAACCTTGGAAGCGTTTGGCGCGTTTTTGTTGTAGCTGGGTATGGTGTTGTTCATCTAGGATGACTTCGGTGGCTTGGTTTAAGTCGTTAATAAAGCAACGTTCGAGTTGGTAAACGGTGTAGGGGTCTTCAATGGAGATGTCGAGTTCGCGGTTGATATACCAGCTTGATAGGTTGAGATTGGTGCTGCCCACTCTTGCCCATTGTCCGTCTATGAGGGCGGTTTTGGCGTGGAGCATGGGACCATTCCATTCAAATACGCGCACGCCTGCTTCTAATAGGGGGCGGTATTGGGTGCGCGATACGGTTCCTATCCATTTGATGTCGGATGTGCGTGGCACTAAGATGCGAACATCTACGCCTGATGCGGCAGCATTAATCAATGCTTGTATGTACATGCGGGTGGGCATGAAATAGGCATCGGTAATCCAAAGGTTTTGTTGGGCTAAGCCGATGAGGTTGAGGTCAAGCCGCATGGTGTTGGCGTTGTTGGGCGTGGTGGCGAGGACGCGCGCGCTGCTGTTGCCACAAGGGTCTTGATGTCCGTTTTCGTAGTTGTGTAGGCTCAGGGGAAGATGGCTGTTTTGGGAATGAAGGGTGTCTTCGAGTGCGGCTAAGATGTCTTGTACCACAGGACCTTGTAGGCGTAAGCCTGTGTCGCGCCATGGGGCGATTTGGCGGGCAGGATTGCCTTGCCAAGCAGATGAAATACATAATCCGCTCACAAAGGCGATTTTTTCGTCAATGATGATGGATTTGCGATGGTTGCGTGAAATGAGGTTTAAGCCCCATGTTTTGCTGATGGGATTATAGGGGCAGATGTGTGCGCCTGCGGCTAGCAGGGGTTTGAAAAAGCCTGATAGGTGGGCAGGTAGGCTGCCGAGCCAGTCGTAAATTAAGACAACGGTGATACCTGCGGCACGTTTGTCTAAGAGGATTTGTAAGATGCGTTGTCCAAAGGTATCGCGTGCGAAGATATACATTTCGATGCATATGCTTTCTTGGGCGGCAAGTAGGGCGGCTTCCCATGCAGGGAAGTTTTCGGGGCTGTCGAGTAAGATGTCGATTTGATTGCCCGATGTGGCGCGTGCGCCTGATGCACGGCTAATCATTTGTTCGATTAAGTTGTGGTGATGGCGTGAAGTTGGACTCATGATGGGTTGTGTCGTTGGTTTTTTGTTTGATATTAAAGGATAAAACGTGATGGATAAAGTGTTTTTGCGCGGTATGAAGGTGGATACTTTGATTGGGGTGTATGACTGGGAGCGCGAGCAGTTGCAAACTTTGTTGGTGGATTTGGAAATGGGGGTGTCGCGTTTGTCGGCGCAGTCTGACCAAATTGGTGATACGGTGCATTATGGTGAGGTTTGTGAGGCGGTGCGCCACAGTGTGCGGGAACAGCGTTTTTTGTTGTTGGAGGCATTGGCAGAGCATATTGCGGATTCGGTTTTGCATGATTTTGCTGTGCTTTGGGTGAAGGTGAAGGTGGTGAAGCTGGGGATTTTGCCTGATGTTCAGGAAGTGGGGGTGGAAATTGAACGGACGGCACAGGAGGTGGCGGTATGAAGGTTTATACTTCGGCGCAAATGCGTGAACGTGAGCAAGCGGCGGTCGATGCAGGCAGCAGTTTTGAGCAATTAATGGAAAATGCAGGGCAAGCGGCGGCGGCTGATTTGTTGCGCCGTTGTTCGCAAGCTGGGCGTGCGTTGGTGGTGTGTGGTAAGGGGAATAATGGTGGCGATGGTTTGGTTATGGCGCGGGTATTGCAACAACATGGCTGGCAGGTGGAGGTGTTGTGGGTATTGGGTGAGTCGTTGTCGGAATTGGCAAGTTTAAACCGTGAACGTTTGTTGGCTTTGCCTGATGTGCAGTTTGTTGCGTTGCCAGATTGGTTGGCGCGAGCGGTTCAGCCTGATTATGATGTGATTATTGAGGGGATTTTTGGGACGGGATTTACAGGCGCATTGCCTGATGCAGTAGCGCAAGTGTGTGAAGTTTTGAATGGTTTGGCAGGCTTGAAAGTGGCATTGGATATGCCCACGGGTTTAAATGGCGACACGGCAGCAACCAGTCAAGTGGTTTTTGATGCAGATATTACTTATGCGTTTGCTGCTTGGAAGCCTGCGCATTTGAGTGAGGCAGGTGAGCGTTGGTGTGGCGAAAAGGTGTGTTTGGATATTGGTATTGATTGGTGATGTGTGATAGGGCATTGCAACAAGCCATTCAGTCAGGGTAATGGCTTGCTTTTTTATTAGGCAATGTTCAGCCAATTAGGAACGGAAGCTGTTGATGATTGCCATACCCAAACAGGTAAAGGCTAATGAGCCTATCAGGTGCAAACTGGCAGTAAACAAAGCGGCTGCATAACGTTGCGCTTGCAGCATATGTACAACTTCTAATGAGAAACTTGAAAAAGTGGTTAAGCTACCTAAAAAACCAGTGATAAACAAGAGTTTCCATTGGGGAGACAGCGCGGGATAATGGTCAAACAACGCCGCCGCTATGCCAATCAGAAATGCGCCCAACCAGTTGGCGATGAGTGTGCCTAAGGCAAGCAGTGAGGTGGCTTGTGCCAAATGGTTGCTTAAATACCAACGAAATAATGCGCCTAACACCGCGCCACAGGCGATTGCCCCTATTTGATTCAATATCATTTTTAATCATTTTGCCAAATTTGGTTTTTACGCTGCAAATAGCGTTGGTCATCAAATGTGCTTAATAATGTGGGCTGAAGGGCAACAAAAATAGCGGTAAACAAACCAGTTAAAAAGGCTTCGCCCCAGCTCATCAAAAAAAACACGGGAAACGCTCCCGACCATAAAGGCGCATCGGCAAAAGCGTTGGAAAAGTGTAACAAACTGATGATGAATAAACCTGTTGCCAACATACCTAACGCAGCCGTTAAAAAACCATTTAAAAAAATATAGATAAACAAATTGGCAGGCAAATAACGCCGACAAAGCATTTGCCCCAGTTGGCTGATGGCAAGTGTGGGCAACAGCAAACATAAGGCGTTTAAACTCAACACCGTCCAATCATTGCCCCCTTGCCACACCCAAGCATAAACCCACATAAAACCCACGCCCAACCACAACATAGCCGATGTACCCAGCATCAAGCTGCCCAATGCCACGCCCAATAAATGATAATTCATGCCTGCTAATTGTCCGCTGCCCAAACTCGCTTGCAAACTCCACAACACCGCCAATAAGCATAACACCACCCCAGCCACTTGGGCTTGCTGCCGAATACGCGCTAGGGCAGGGCGTGCCGTGCAGCACAACAATATCAACAATACCAGATGGGCAAAGTGTTGCCAGATAGGTGCAAACCAAGTGGCGGAAAAATTCATGGCAATGCTCTTTGAATAGTGGGGAAGATAGGGCAAAACGACTTATTATAACGAAAATCCCAACCAAGAATATGCTTATACTTTGTGCAATTATATTCAGTTTGCGGATAAAACACGTTAAAATAGCCGTTTTACCAAAATGCTAACATTAATTATAAGTAAAGGGTTAAACGGGTTATGTGGTGGATATTGATTGTTGTAACATTAGTGGGGCTGATTATCTTATTGACCGTATTGCGCAGCCAGCGAGATCGCGTATGGTTTGCAGAAATACAAAAAATCAAAGCCCAACAGCAAACTGACCAACAGACCTCATCGGCTGCCACACGCCGTACCCACTCTTCAGTAAGCCGTGCATCGATTCCCACGGTGCAAGCTGTCCCCATCGTTGCTGATACGCCTGCACCTGTGCAAGCGATAAATGTGGTTGAAGCGCGTTCATTGGCATCCAATGGCGTGAAGCCACTCAACAAACCTGCTGCCGATTTACCCGTTATTGATTTTGACGACCCTGCTTTGGTGCGTACTCGTGAACGCGCACGGGCAAAAGTGGAAAAATTATCAGCAGAAATTCCGCGTGTGGCAAAGCCCAAAGCACCCGAACCTGTGCCACAAGAACCACAAATTATTGAAGAAGAAGATATTCGCGCCAATTTATTGCGCCAACGCTTAACGCGCCGCCGCGCTCCGAATGGGCGTGCCGATATGTTGCGCCATCCGCGTGTGATGCACGAAGAAGAAGTGTTTGCCAATTTAGCCAAAACCGATTCGCCCGTAAACCGCCGTTTGCGCCGTGTGAGTACAGCCGTGCGAGAAAGCGTGTTGCCTGAAGCGGCAACCTTATCTGCCACCCACACCAGCACCATTGTACGCCCCAAACCGATGGTGGCAGCAGGACTCAATCGCCCTATGACGGCATTAAGCAACCGTTTTGCGCCTTATCCGCCTGCGCCTAAACCAAACAAGGCAGCAGCAACTCCTGTGGCAAGCGTGGCTGCACAACCTGCTGCTGTTGATTTAAACAGCCGTTTAACCACCCCTGCGCCTGTGCAAGCTGCCGCCATTCAGCCTCCCGAGCTTAAAAACTCAGTGCATATTGTTGCCAGCGCTGCTTCATGGTCGATTACAGACCATGCCTTAGCCGATACTCCTGCGCCCAATCTGCAAACGCCCCCTCCACCCCAACCCCAAGAAATCACCCCTGATTATATTTTTGGCGAAGTACCCGACGCATTGTGGCAAGAAACCGCGCCATCTGAAGCCAATACCAGCCCCCCCGAGCCAGTTGCCACCGAAATAAGCAGCCCCCCCACGGCTGAACCCCAGCAAGCCGTTGAACCGCCCCCCACACTTGAACCTACGCCCGATTATGTGCTAACCGATGATTCATCTGAAAACCCCGATTCAGAGCCGCCAACTTATGAGCCTGCCTACACTCAAATTCAAGATTTGGCTTTCTCGCCCCCTGTGTTTGAGCTGATTGAAGCGAGCGATGAACAAGAGATAGAGGAGACACAGCCCACGGTGATAGTAGAACAAACCGTTGCCGCGCCGGTGGTCGATTCATCGCCCACCATCATTCCGCCTGATTGGGTGTTGCCCAATTTGGATTTATTAGAACCTGCCAGTTTTAACCCCGATGCCACGCCAAGCGAAGAAACCTTATTAGAAAACAGCATCACCATTGAAGAAAAACTGGCAGAGTTTAGAGTGCGGGTAAAAGTGATAGACGCTTATGCGGGTCCTGTGATTACCCGTTATGAAATTGAACCTGATGTGGGTGTACGCGGCAGTTCGGTTTTGAATTTAGAAAAAGACTTGGCGCGTTCATTGGGCGTGTCTGCCATTCGCGTGGTGGAAACCATACCGGGGAAAACCTGTATGGGCTTAGAATTACCCAATCCCAAACGTCAAATGATACGTTTGAGCGAAATTTTTGCTGCGCCCGAGTTTCAAAACAGCACATCGAAATTAACATTGGGCTTAGGACAAGACATCACGGGCAAACCTGTGGTAACCGATTTGGCAAAAGCACCGCATATGCTGGTGGCAGGGACAACAGGCTCGGGTAAATCGGTGGGAGTCAACTCCATGATTTTGTCCATCTTATTCCGCGCCACGCCTGACGAAGTGCGCCTGATTATGATAGACCCTAAAATGCTGGAATTGAGCATTTACGAGGGCATACCCCATTTATTAACCCCTGTGGTTACCGATATGAAATTGGCAGCAAACGCGCTCAATTGGTGTGTGAACGAAATGGAAAGACGCTATCGCCTGATGAGCCATGTGGGCGTGCGTAACTTAGCAGGTTATAACGACAAAATCCGTGAAGCAGCAGAGCAGGGTATAAAAATCCCCAATCCCTTTAGCCTCACACCCGACCATCCCGAGCCATTAGAAAAACTGCCTTTAATTGTGGTGGTGGTAGATGAATTTGCCGATTTAATGATGACCGCAGGCAAAAAAATTGAAGAACTGATTGCACGGATTGCCCAAAAAGCCCGTGCCGCAGGCATACACCTGATTTTAGCCACCCAACGCCCTAGCGTAGATGTGATTACAGGCTTGATTAAAGCCAATATTCCCACGCGCATTGCGTTTCAAGTGTCGAGCAAAATTGATAGCCGCACCATTTTAGACCAAATGGGGGCAGAAAACCTATTAGGGCAAGGCGATATGCTGTTTCTCCCCCCTGGCACAGGCTATCCGCAACGGGTGCATGGTGCATTTGCTTCTGATGCCGAAGTGCATCAAGTGGTGGAGTATCTCAAACAATTTGGCGAGCCCAATTATGTGGAAGACATTTTGGCGGCAAGTGGGGGCGGTGATGACAACATGGGAGGCAGCGACAGCCGCGGTCATGATGGCGATCAGCGCGACTCCTTATATGATGAAGCGGTGGCTTGCGTGATTAAAACCCAAAAAGCCACCACTTCTTCCGTGCAACGCTATTTGCGCATCGGCTATAACCGCGCCGCTAATTTAATTGAACAAATGGAAGCCGATGGTATCATTTCCCCTGCTGATAATGGCAAACGCACCGTATTGGTGCGCGATAGCGGACATCTAGACACCTAATCACAACCCTACTCAGAAAGCCCAAGCCATGATTGGGGTTTGAATACCATACGAACCAAACCGCCAATGATTTCAATAGCGGCGATGGCAAAAGTGTTTCTGCGGTGTTGCTCAATCAGCATTATTATGAACACACCTTAGATTGGGATTTTGAGCGCATCTGGCAATGGAACGATGCTACAGGCTATCCTGAATTGCGTCAGCTTCCTGCGCTCGCGCCCGATGCCGCTCATCAGCCGCCTATCCATCAAAAAAGCAGCCTGTTAATCAGCCAGCTTCAGCAAAATATTTGGCTTTAATGGTGTGCCTGCGGTTGGCATTTGCTCAAAAAAAGTCGGATACAGCGTATCCGACTGATGCGCTTAGGGCTGCAATAGCTTGGCAGCCTGTAAAGCAGAATACGTTAAAATGCCATCTGCACCTGCGCGTTTGAAAGCGAGCAGGCTCTCTAAAATCACTTTATCGCCATCGAGCCAACCATTTTGAATGGCAGCTTGCAGCATGGCATATTCCCCCGACACCTGATAAGCAAAAGTCGGCACGCCAAATTCATCTTTCACACGGCGAATCACATCTAGATAAGGCAAGCCGGGTTTCACCATCACCATATCCGCGCCTTCTTGAATATCCAATGCCACTTCGTGCAAGGCTTCATTGGTGTTGGCGGGGTCCATTTGATAGGTTTTTTTATCGGCATTGCCTAAATTAGCCGAGCTGCCCACCGCATCGCGAAATGGTCCATAAAAAGCTGAAGCATATTTAGCAGAATACGCCATAATGCGCGTGTGAATATGTTGGGCGGCTTCTAAGGCTTCACGAATCGCGCTGATGCGCCCATCCATCATATCCGATGGTGCAATTACTTGTGCGCCTGCATCGGCATGGCATAAGGCTTGGCGAATCAACACTTCAATGGTTTCATCGTTTAGCACATAGCCATGCTCATCAATTAAACCATCTTGCCCGTGGCTGGTGTAGGGGTCGAGCGCGATGTCGGTCATGATGCCCAATTCAGGAAAACGGCTGCGCAAGGCACGCACCACAGTGGGCACTAAGCCTTCAGGGTTATAGGCTTCTTCGGCGGTGGCGGTTTTGTGTTGTGTAATCACAGGGAATAAGGCAAGCATGGGAATGCCCAGTTGCACCGCTTGTTCGGCGGTGTAGAGCAGTTTGTCCAAACTTTGCCGTTTGATATGGGGCATGGAAGCAATGTCTTGCTCTTGATTATTGCCCTCCAATACAAACACGGGATAAATCAAATCATCGGCAGTAAGCGTATGTTCACGCATCAGACGGCGCGAAAAATCGTCTTTACGCATACGGCGTAAACGTGTGGCAGGCAGGGTACGATGGGGGAAACTCATAATCAGGTCTTTCCAATAAGAAGGTTAATCGCCCATGCTGGCGAGCAATTCGGCTTGGTGTTCGGCAATCAGGGCAGAAGTGATTTCTTCCATATCGCCGTCCATAATAAAATCTAATTTGTGTAGGGTTAAATTGATGCGATGGTCGGTAACGCGCC
>JBHADP010000039.1:0-15706 GCA_041855125.1 Neisseria sp.
GAATCTTTATCGATTTTATTGACTGCCACCACAATCGGTACATTAGCGGCTTTAGCGTGAGCAATCGCCTCAATGGTTTGCGGCATCACACCGTCATCGGCTGCCACCACCAAAATCACAATATCGGTTGCTTTCGCACCCCGCGCACGCATAGCAGTAAACGCTTCATGACCGGGGGTATCCAAGAACGTTACCACACCACGCGGTGTTTCCACATGATACGCACCAATGTGTTGCGTGATACCGCCTGCCTCACCTGCAACCACTTTCGTGCGGCGAATATAGTCGAGCAAAGATGTTTTACCGTGGTCAACGTGTCCCATCACGGTTACGACTGGAGGACGTGGCAGCAATTCTGCTTCATTTTGGCTAGCGGTGTCGTCCAAGAAGGCTTCGGGGTCGTCTGCGGCAGCAGGTTTACCGATATGCCCCAATTCTTCCACCACAATCAAAGCCGTATCTTGGTCAATGGATTGGTTGATGGTAACCATCATGCCCATTTTCATTAAGGCTTTCACCACTTCCACCCCTTTAACCGCCATTTTGTGCGCTAAATCAGCAACGGTAATGGTTTCAGGTACCAAAACTTCATAAACCACAGGTTCGGTTGGTGCTTGGAAAGCGTGTTGATTGGGTTCCAATTTAAGCTGTTTTTTGCCCTTTTTACTGCCCCCACCGCGTACACGCTCTTCATCGCGTCCTGCATTACGGTCGCGCCCTTTACCTTTGCCGCCTTTGCCACCGCGCATTTCTTGCTCATCGCGATTGTGGCGGTCGTCTTTTTTACGACTGCCACTACTGGGGTTAATCGGCTCGGCTGCAGGAGCTGGATTGCTTGCAGCTTTTTCAACAGGTGCAGGTTTATTGCTAACAGGTTTGGCTTTTTCTTTCACTTCGGCAACAGGTGCAGGCGTTGCCAATGGTTTTTTCTCGCTAGGCTTAGCAGAACGCTGTTCATTGGCTTTCGCTTTGGCGGCACGCGCTTCTTCTTGCGCCTGTTTTTTCGCCTCTTCACGGCGTGCTTGACGCTCTAGGCGCTCTTGTTTTTCACGTTGCAGCTTCTCTTGCATTTCGCGCAGGGCAGCCGCACGGCGTGCTTCTTCATCACGACGTTCTTGTTCAGCCGCATTCACCACTTCAACAGGTTGCGGTAAAGGACGCGGTTTGCGCTCTTTTTCCTTATGATGACGGCGTGAAGATTTATCCTGTTTTGCCGATGGATTTTTCTCTGCCACAGGTTTCGCTTGATTAGGCTGCGATTTGGCTGCTTCAGCTTGCTGTTTGGCAGCTTGCGCTTTGGCTTCTTCTTCCGCTTTTGCCCTAGCAGCGGCTTCCGCTTCGGCACGTTTGCGTGCCTCTTCCGCTTCTGCCTCTGCACGCGCTTGTGCTTCTTGTGCCGCTTTGGCTTTGGCTTCTGCCAACTGCTCATCCATAGATGGCACCACCACTTTACGGCTACGGCGACGCTCTACCGACACCCCATCCACAGTTGTTTTTTCTACCTTCTTACGATTAATCACACTAATCGTGCTGCCTTGTTGGGCATCGTGTGCTTGACGCATATGCGCCAACAACAACTTTTTATCGTCTTCAGTAATCGCATCGCTACCACTGGTTTTCACCACACCAGCGTCTTTTAATTGTTTCAATAAGTCGTCAACGGGCTTTTTGAGTTCGGCGGCAAATTTTTCTACGGTATTACTCATAAATGTCCCTCTTAGTTTTCTTCTGCAAACCAATGGGCGCGGGCTGCCAGAATCACTTTTTCAGCTTCCGCACTGCTCACGCCCGTGATTTCAATTAATTCATCAATAGACAACTCGGCTAAATCATCACGTGTCGTGATGCCAGCTTGCGCCAAATCGCGCAACATATCTTGGTCTACATTTTCTAAAGTGCGTAAATCTTCAGCAACCTTATCCAACTGCTCTTCCGAAGCAATCGCCAAAGTTAAAATCGCATCACGCGCACGGTTACGCAAAGCATCAACTGTGGTTTCATCAAAACCAATTTCCACCAACTCTTCCGCAGGCACATAAGCAATTTCTTCTAAAGAAACAAAACCTTCTTGCACCAACAAATTCGCGGTTTCTTCATCAACATTCAAATGCTCTACAAATAAAGCGCGAGTGGCGGCATCTTCCGCAGCGTGGCGTTCTTCTGCTTCAGCCACCGTCATAATGTTTAACTGCCAACCTGTTAAATCGGCTGCCAAGCGCACATTTTGCCCACCGCGACCAATCGCCAGTGCCAACTGATTTTCCGCCACAATCACATCTACCGCGTGGCTGTCTTCATCAATCACAATACGGGTTACTTCCGCAGGCGACAAAGCATTCATCACAAATTGCGCTGTTTCAGGAGACCACAACACCACATCAATACGTTCACCACCAATTTCATTGGTTACCGCATTCACACGCGAACCGCGCACACCAATACATGTGCCTTGAGGGTCAATGCGTTGGTCGTTAGACTTCACCGCAATCTTAGCGCGCTGACCAGGGTCGCGAGCTGCTTCCTTAATTTCCAATAAACCATCGGCGATTTCAGGCACTTCTTGTTCAAACAACTTCACCAAAAACTCACGCGACGTGCGGCTTAAAATCACCTGTTTGCGGTTATTATTTTGCTCATCAACACGCAAGAACAACGCACGAATACGGTCGCCATTACGGAAATTTTCACGCGGAATACATTGGTCGCGCGGAATCAACGCATCGAGCTTGCCATTAATTTCCACAATAATGCCATGACGTTCCACACGTTTAACCGTACCCATCACAATATCTTCTTTACGCGCCAAAAACTCATTCAAGATTTTTTCGCGTTCGGCATCACGGATACGCTGCAAAATAATTTGTTTGGCCGTTTGCGCAGCTTGACGACCAAAGCCCTCATTTTCCAACTGCTCTTCATAATAATCGCCAATTTGCAAAGTGGTTTGCGGGATTTCTTCCTGAATTTCCTCAATCGTTTTTTCCAAATCAGGATAAGTATAATCCTCATCTGCCACAATCAACCAACGGCGGAAAGTACGATACTCGCCCGTATGACGGTCGATTTCCACGCGCACATCCATATGCTCACGGCTGGCTTTCTTCTTAGCCGCAGTTGACAAAGCAAATTCCAATGCTTCAAACACCACATCAGGCTCTACATTTTTTTCGCTGGCTAAGGCTTCTGCCAACAACAACATTTCACGACTCATGGGGTCGGTTCTCCTTAGAATTTGAATTCAGGTTTTAAACGGGCTTTATCAATATTGGATAACTCAATATCCACCACTTTGCCATCAAATGCCACACGCACCTGATCGTTTTCACAACCTTCAATGCGACCAATAAAATTCTTCTGCCCTTCAATAGGCAAACGGGTTTTAATTTTAGCTTGCTCACCCGTAAAGCGCACAAAATCAGCCGCTTTTTTCAATGGGCGGTCTAAACCCGGGCTAGAAATTTCCAAATGCTTATAGTCCACATCTTCCACCATAAACACACGGCTCAAATGATTGCTCACTGTAGCGCAATCTTCCACAGTAATACCGCCTTCTTGGTCAATAAACACCCGCAAAGTGCCTTGGGCAGTCAGCTCAAAATCCACCAACTCATAACCCAAACCTGGCAGGGTTTTTTCCAAAATGTTTTGAATATCCATTTTGCTCCATAAAAAACAAAAAAATGGCCCTGTGGCCATTTCTCATGTGATTGAAAAATTTATTAAGATTATAACGCGATTACCTTAAAAAGAAAAGTGTTTGTTTTCATGGTTTTTTTAGCCAAATCGACCGCGTGTGTTTCAACCCTATTCATGAAAATACGCGCACTTGCCCATGGTTATTCTGCCCTCTGCTCTTCTCTGCATGAATTGTTGTAATTTTACGCCTATCGCGTTCATTTTCACTTTTTTAGTGTTTTTCACTTTATTTATTATCCAAAACAGAGATTCTATTTATTTAAATCAGATGATATTAACCATTTCTATATGTTTTCACTACTAGAGTATTTTCCTTAAAAAACCTCTCCATCGCCCTTTTACCTTGCATAAAGCCATGCCACAGACTAGAATCTTCGGTCAGTTAAGTTTTGTTTACCCAAAAAGGTTTAGCCATAATGTATAACACACCTATTTATAATTTCTCGGCAGGTCCTGCTGTCTTACCCGAAAGCGTATTGCGTACTGCACAAAGCGAAATGTTTGATTACAACGGCACAGGTTTTTCTGTGATGACCATGAGCCATCGTTCTGAAGTGTTTATGAGCATTTTGTATCATGCAGAACAAGATTTGCGTCAATTAATGGGGATTCCTGATAACTATAAAGTATTGTTTTTACAGGGCGGTGCCAGTTCACAATTTAATCAGGTGGTGATGAATTTTGCTGATGGTTTTAAACGTGTGGATTCGGTGGTAACGGGCAACTGGTCGCGTATTGCCCATTCGCAAATGGGTAAATTATCAGATGCCGAAATTCATTTGGCAGCTCACGGCGGTGAAATGTATCAATATCAAAATTTACCGCCTGTATCGTCTTGGGACATTGATAAAGATTCGGCATTTGTGCATTTTGTGATTAATGAAACGGTGCATGGTTTGCAATATCGTGAAGTGCCGAAATTGGAAGACGGTATGCCACCTTTAATTTGCGATATGTCGAGTGAGATTTTGTCGCGCAGAATTAATGTGAGCGATTTTGGTGTGATTTATGCAGGCGCACAAAAGAATATTGGTCCTTCAGGTGCAACGATTGTGATTATTCGTGAAGACTTGTTAGACCGCTGCTCTGACCGTATTCCTGATGTGTGGAACTATAAAGCGCATGTGGAAAAACAAGGGATGTATAACACGCCTGCCACTTATCCGATTTATATTTCTGGTTTGGTGTTCCGTTGGTTGCAATCACAAGGCGGGGTGAGTCAAATGGAAACCATCAACACGCTTAAAGCAAAAACGCTGTATGATGCCATCGACAGCAGTGGCGGTTTTTATATTAATCATGTTCACCCTGGTGCGCGTTCTAAGATGAATGTGATTTTCACCACAGGCGATGCTCATTTAGATGAGTTGTTTGCACAAGAATCTACCACTCGTGGCTTGCAATTATTGCGCGGTTATAAATCAATGGGCGGTATGCGCGCCAGTATTTATAATGCGATGCCTTTGCAAGGGGTAGAAGCCTTGATTGAGTTTATGAAAGAATTTCAACGCCGTTATGGCTAACATCAAAAAACCGCTTGAGATGAAACTCAAGCGGTTTTTTCATAACAGGTTTATTTGTTAAGCAAGCGCAATAGATATTGCCCATATTCATTTTTTGCCATGGGTTGAGCCAATTTAGCTAAGGCTTCATTAGATAACCAACCGTTGCGCCATGCGATTTCTTCTAAACACGCCACTTGTAGATTTTGCACATGTTCGATGGTTTTCACAAAAGAGGCGGCTTCATGCAAGCTATCATGTGTTCCTGTATCCAACCATGCAAAGCCGCGCCCCAGCAGTTGCACGTTTAATAAACCTTCTTCTAAATAGCGTTGATTGATAGAGGTAATTTCTAATTCGCCCCGCGCAGAAGGCTGCACTTGTTTGGCAAACTCCACCACTCGGTTGTCATAGAAATATAAACCTGTTACCGCCCAATCGGATTGCGGTTTTTGAGGTTTTTCTTCAATAGAAACGGCTTTAAAGTGTTCATCAAACGCCACCACGCCAAAACGTTCAGGGTCTTTCACTTGATAGGCAAACACGGTGGCACCTTGCTCACGCTCACGCGCTTGCTTGAGGGTTTGAGTGAACGATTGTCCGTAGAAAATATTGTCGCCCAACACCAAGCACACTTTGTCATCGCCAATAAATTCTTCGCCAATCAAAAAGGCTTGTGCCAAACCATCAGGGCTGGGCTGAATGGCGTATTGAATATGGATACCAAAATCTGCACCATTGCCTAGTAAACGTTGAAAGGCATCGTTGTCTTCAGGCGTGGTAATGACCAAGATTTCGCGTATCCCTGCCAGCATTAATACCGACAAGGGATAATAAATCATGGGTTTGTCATACACAGGTAGCAGTTGTTTGGAAACGCCACGAGTGATGGGATATAAGCGTGTCCCCGACCCGCCTGCGAGTATGATGCCTTTCATTCAGTTTCTCCTGTTATTGATACAATTTACGATAGCAATCGGCATAGCTTTCGGCTGCTTTATGCCAACCGAAGTCTTGCAACATGGCTTGTTTACGCACAGGCGACCATGCACGGTTTTTATGCCATAAGTTGAGTGCTTCTTCTAAGGCATTGCCTAAGGCATACGCACTGGGTTCATCAAAGACAAAGCCTGTGGCGGTTTTGTCTTTCAGCGTTTCTTCATTAACGCCCACTACGGTATCCGCTAAACCACCCGTGCGGCGCACCAAAGGCAAGGTGCCGTATTTTAAACCATAAAGCTGTGTTAAGCCGCAAGGTTCAAAACGGCTCGGTATCATAATCACATCGCCACCGCCTATTAATTGATGGGCAAGCTGTTCGTTGTAACCAATATACACACCCACTTGTTGTGGATATTGGGCGCGTAATTCATTAAAGGCGTGTTCTAATTCGGGCGCACCACTGCCCAATAAGGCAAATTGTAAATCAGAGTGTGCCGCCAGTTTTGCACGCAAGGCATCACGCAATAAATCCGCGCCTTTTTGTTCGGTTAAACGCGACACCATCACGGTTAATAAGGCTTTGTTGTCTTCTTTTAAACCAAAATATTGTTGAACAGCCGTTTTGTTGGCGCGTTTGCCTTGTAAGGCGTTGAGATGATAGTGTTTGACCAGTGCATCATCGGTTTGTGGGTTCCATACGGCATCGTCCACACCGTTTAAAATGCCGCTCAAACGCCCTTGCGCTTGACGGGTTTGCAATAAGCCTTGCATACCGCGTGCCGCTAAGGCATCGGTAATTTCATGGGCATAAGTGGGGCTTACGGTGGTGATATGGTCGGCATAATATAAGCCTGCCTTGAGGAAGGAAATTTGTCCGTAAAACTCTAAGCCTTCTGCCCCAAACATATACCATGGCAAACCCAGTTCGTTGAGATGATAGGCTTGGAATAAGCCTTGATAGGCGATGTTGTGTATGGTGAACACGCTTTTGATGTTGGCATGCCATGCGTGTAGATAAGCAGGCGCTAAACCTGCTTGCCAGTCATGTGCGTGTACCACATCGGCTTTACCCCACCAAAAGTCTAAACCTGTGGCAATGGCGGCAGCCGCCCAACCTAAGATGCCAAAACGCAATACATTATCGGGATAATCGGTGTAGTTATGGTCGTGATAAGGATTGCCACCACGTTCATATAAATGGGGCGCATCAATTAAGTACACACCCAAGCCTTGATATTCGGCAAAACGCACAACTATATGCCCTGCGAAGGTGTCGCGGCGCGCTACTTCTACGGCATCGGGCAGCATTTGGCGCACTTGTGGGTAATAGGGCAAAACCACGCGCACATCATCACCATGACGTTGTTGAGCAAAAGGCAGCGCACCCAATACATCTGCTAAACCGCCTGTTTTTATTAAGGGATACAATTCTGAAGTTGCGTGAAGAATTTTCATGGATAAGTTCCTATTATTGCTTGTGAAGAGAGGGGAAGGAATAAATGGGATTTTAGCGGTTTTAAGACGCGCTTAACAGTAAAATACGTTCGCTAACAGAAGATAGAATTTATCCCTTTCATTTCTGCGACACCGCCGCAATAAAAGGGATAAAGTGTGCATATTTTGATGCAAAAATGCCTATCAAATCGCTCGTTTAGAAGATATAAATATATTGGTCGCCAAAATCGCATTCGCTGTTTTCAGAATTCGGTTGGATTTGATTCAGTGCGGCTTCCATATTTTTTTTGCTCATTTTGCCTTGCAGGCTTTGGATAATGGCAGTGGTGGGGCTGTCTGGGTGGCGTGCAACAAAGTTTTGCCATGCTTGAGCAGATTCTGGCACCAGTTTTTTGTCATTATCAAATTCAAAGGTGGGCGTATTATCTAAGCCTAATAAGAAAATTTCGCGGTGTGTACGCATTTGGCATCGAGAAAAAACCTGTTTTTTGCTATCGGGATACGTTGCCACAAAATTTTCCCAATCAGCAAGGTGTTTACCAAAATCATCATAACTGATTGCTAAACCGCCATCTTTGATACTGGCTTGTTTATTATGTTCGGCTTGAATGGCAACATAAGCGTGATAATCAGGCGAAAGCTGTTTGCCAAACAAGGTAGCATAGTAATCAGGCACAATGGTAATCATTGCCATGCCTTCTCCTGCATCGGCATATTGTAAACCTGCTGCTTGTAGCTGTTTTTGTTTGGCAAGCAATTCAGGTGGCACGATTTCCTTTTTAGTTTGCTCATCATATTCTATTTGCATAAAATAGTTTTCTAATGTTGCGATGTCAACATCATTCAGTTTGGTTAAAAGCTGATTCATGATGCGCACATGTTCATCATATAAAGCATTGGCTTGTTCAGGCGAAGCATGGGGCAACACTTCTTGCACTTGTTTTCTTAATGTGATGGCTTGTTCTAATAAACTTTGCCATGTAGCGGTTTGGGTAATATGCGTGAGTGCCAGCGTGTTTAATAGCTTGGCGGCTGCGTTCGATTGAGCCGCATTTGCCGTTGCCACCGCAGGCGCAGGCGTGGGTGCAGACGCGGTATTTTGCATAGCAGGTTCACTGCACGCCAATAAACATAAAGGTAATAAACAGAAAATAGGTGTTTTCATCTGATTGCTCCTCTCAACTGAAAAAATGCACTCCAACACAATACCTCAACTTAAGCATAGTGTACGACAATTAGATAATAAAAAACCGAATCTGCTCAAAACAGATTCGGTTGTTTGATATGTATCAATGCAATGGTTTACGGCTTAATGGTTTCCACTTGAATTAATTGGGTCGGCACCACTGCTGTTTCTGCTACTTTGGGCACATCAGCACGGCGCAAACCACGCGGTAATTCAGGTTGAGGCGCACTCGCTGCCGCCGCCAAGGCAGCAGGACACGTTTGCACCAAAATTAAGCCGCCTAAATCAGGAGAAGCTGTTGGCGCTGGTGCAACCGCTTCTTGCAACGACGTTTCGCTTGGTGCTTCGCTGGCAACGGTTTTTGCTTCAGCTTCAGGTTGTTGCCCTGCATCGGTTTCAGCTCTTGCCACTTCACCCATCACTTGCGCCACCGCCACACGCACTTTATCCGCCACTTCGCGAATCATATAGGCTTCAGGCTGGGCTGCTTGTGCTTCACGCGCAAACGTTTCTTGCACCGCCACGGTTACTTTTGCTGCCAACTCATTGATATCAGGGGTCAAGCTATTAACAGGTGCAAGCACTGTTGCAGGCACATCATCTAAAGGCGCAGGAATGGTAATCACCAAAGGCGCTTCCTTAGCTTGTACATCGCTCGGTTCGCCCAATACATGTGCCACTGCCAAACGCACTTTATCCGCCGCCTCGCCAATCATCAAATATTGCTCAATCTTGGCTGCCGAAGGAATATTGCGTTTTTTCTCATTACGGCGATTGCGGTCGCGTTGATTGTGATGCTGATTGCGTGAACGTTCTGCTGGCTGCTCACGTTTATTTTGTGGCGTTTTATTAGGCGCGTTTTCTGCTTTGGCAACAGGGGCAGTTGCTGGTGCCAAATGAGCCACATTCACCACAGCAGGTAAAGTTGCTGCCTCATCTTGTCGCTCTACCTTGCGCGTGTTATCACGTTTTTCATAATCATTTTTACGCTCATCGGCTTTGCGATTGGTTGCACGATTCACGGCTTGATTTTCACGCACTTCCTGTTGCTGTGCTTGTTGAGCGCGTTTATTAGCACGCTTATTAGAACGCTGTTGTGGCTCTGGATACTCTGCCACGGCTGCTTGAGGTTTGACTTCCTCTTTTTGCGATGACTGCGCTCGATTTTGTGCAGTGCGCCGTGCCGTATTTTGGCGACGGTTTTGCGCGTTGCGCCGACTATTTGCTGGGCGTGGTGTGGTAGTACGGCTGCTTTCGCTGCTACTTGACTCAGCACTGCCACTGCTAAACAAACTCTTAAACCATTTTTTCAGATTATGCCACCAGCCACCGCCAGTAGGCTCTTCTTGCACAGGGGCAGGCTGTGAATGTTTCACCCCTTTTACCGCAGGTTCAGCGCGTGCCAATTTGGCTTTATCGCCGCCAAAGGGTTTCGCACTGTCATCTTCTTCAGGCACTTCCACCCGTTTATAGCTGGGTTCAGCATTTTCATCCACATCATCCGTCCGCACCCGCGTGATTTCATAATGTGGATTTTCCAAATGAATATTGGGAATCAAAAATACCGACACATCTAAACGCTCTTCCAAGCCAAACAATTCCGCGCGTTTTTCATTTAACAAAAACGTTGCCACATCAACAGGCACTTGTGCATGCACCTCGCCTGTATTGTCTTTCATCGCTTCTTCTTGAATGATGCGTAACACATGCAAAGCAGTTGATTCAATACTGCGAATCACCCCTGTGCCTGCGCAACGTGGACAAGCAATATGACTGCTCTCGCCCAAAGCAGGTTTCAAACGTTGACGCGACAATTCCAACAAACCAAAGCGCGACAATTTACCCATTTGCACCCGCGCACGGTCTTTTTTCAACGCATCACGCAACACTGTTTCCACATCACGTTGATGCTTAGGGTTTTCCATATCAATAAAATCAATGACCACCAAGCCACCTAAGTCGCGCAAACGCATTTGCCGCGCCACTTCTTCGGCTGCTTCCATATTGGTTTTAAACGCCGTTTCCTCAATATCCGCTCCGCGTGTGGCGCGTGCCGAGTTCACATCAATCGACACCAAGGCTTCTGTGTGGTCAATCACAATCGCGCCACCTGATGGCAAACTCACGCTGCGTGCAAACGCACTTTCAATCTGATGCTCAATTTGGAAACGCGAAAACAAAGGCGTATGGTCTTGATAGAGCTTTAAACGACCCACATTATTGGGCATTACATAGCTCATAAACTCACTGATTTGCTCATACACTTCTTGATTGTCCACCAAGATTTCGCCAATATCAGGACGATAATAATCACGAATGGCACGAATCAACAACGAGCTTTCCATAAACAACAAGTAAGGCTCATGATGTGCCTTACCTGCTTCCTCAATGGCTTGCCATAATTGTTGCAAATAATTAAAGTCCCATTGCAACTCATCAACACTGCGTCCAATACCTGCAGTACGCGCAATCAAACTCATGCCGCGTGGCACATCTAATTCCGCCATTGCCGCTTTGAGTTCTTGTCGTTCTTCACCTTCAATACGGCGCGACACCCCACCACCACGCGGATTATTCGGCATCAACACCAAATAACGTCCAGCCAAGCTAATAAATGTGGTTAAAGCCGCGCCTTTATTACCGCGCTCATCTTTTTCCACTTGCACAATCACCTGCATACCCTCTTTTAAAACATCTTGGATACGCGCGCGACCGCCTTCATAATCTTGAAAATACGAACGAGAAACTTCTTTAAAAGGGAGAAAGCCGTGGCGGTCTGTACCATAGTCCACAAAACAGGCTTCTAATGATGGTTCGATGCGGGTAATCACACCCTTATAGATATTACCTTTGCGCTGTTCTTTGCCCAAAGTTTCGATGTCCAAATCCAATAAGGTTTGCCCATCTACAATCGCCACGCGCAATTCTTCCGCCTGCGTGGCATTAAATAACATTCTTTTCATAACAACCTCGTTTTATGCACTCACGAGGCGTGTAATCAGTATTTGAACTTTATCCCACAATGGGGCAGATGAAATATATCTGTGTGGGAGGGGTGCAAAATAAGAAGGAAAATAAAGAACAATACACCAGCAGCAACTTGCTGCTTATGCTGCCTACGCGTGTTGGTGTGCCACATCGCGGGCGAAAAATCGGAGCCGTCATCTTCTTATTATCGTTTGTTTGGCAAGACCACCTAAATTATGCAGTTGGGGGGTGGTTGCGTTCAAAATAGGTCAAACTTAATTACCATCTTCCGTTTACGGGCTTGCATAAACGGAAGGAAATGCTTTGTAGAGTGCTTTTTTTGCTAAAATATTACGTTTACAACGTTTCAACACACAGGACAACACATCAAGCCTCGCCCATGTGTTACCCCAATTTGAGCGGAACATCATCCCCTCTCAAATCAAACCAACGCTACCGCCACAAATGACGCGGTTTCATCAATCATTAAGGAATTTTTGATTATCACCGCGATTTGCACGGAAATAAGCTATCGGATTATAGAGAAAATGCCAACAATTAGCAAAGACTTAGTCAACCACCTTACCCTTACCGAACACGATGCAGGGCAACGTTTAGATAACTTCTTAATCAAAACCTTAAAAGGCGTTCCCAAAAGCCATATTCAACGCATTATTCGTGCAGGCGAAGTGCGTTTAAACAAAAAACGCTGCAAACCCACCGACCGCATTCATGCAGGCGATATTCTGCGAATTCCCCCTATTCGTATGGCTGAAAAAACTGTCGCAGCCGCCTCCTCTGCTGCCCCTGCGCGTGAATTTGAAATCGTGTATGAAGACGATGCCCTTTTGGTGATTAACAAGCCTGCAGGTGTTGCCGTACATGGGGGAAGCGGTGTAAGTTTTGGCGTGATAGAACAACTGCGCCGCGCCCGACCTGAAGCGCGTTATTTAGAACTGGTGCATCGTTTAGACAAAGACACCAGCGGTTTATTAATGATTGCGAAAAAACGCAGCGCCTTAGTGAAGCTACACGAAGCCATTCGCAACGACCACCCTAAAAAAGTATATTGGGCATTGGGTGTGGGCAACTTTAGCCAAGATAAACTGCATGTGAAACTGCCCTTGTTTAAATATACAGGGGCAAACGGGGAAAAAATGGTGCGTGTGAGTGAAGAAGGACAAAGCGCCCACACGATTTTTCGGGTACTCAATCGTTTTACAGGCAATGTGATTCATCAAGTGGGTTTATCGGCAGTAACCTTAGTTGAAGCTACTTTAAAAACAGGGCGCACACATCAAATTCGGGTGCATCTGCAAGCCCAATCTTGTCCGATTGCAGGCGATGAACGCTATGGCGATTATCAAGCCAATAAACGTTTGCAGAAATTGGGCTTAAAGCGTATGTTTTTACACGCAGCAGAATTGCAGCTTCAACATCCGCTCACAGGTGAACCACTCCACCTAAAAGCAAAACTGCCGCAAGAATTGCAGCAGTTTTTAATGGTATTGGAACATTCTGTTTAGCGGTTTACTTGGCTACCAATCACGCCACCCAATGCAGCACCGCCTAAAGTGGAAGCGGTGTCGCCACCAATCAGATGTCCTGCCGCGCCGCCGATGGCTGCGCCTGCCACCACATTACGTTGGGTGGGGGTCATTGTGCCACACGCGCTTAATGAAGCGGCAAGGGCTAATATCATCAAGGTATTGCTTGTCATTAACTTCATGGCATACTCCTATTTAACGAGCCTTGGAATCATTGAGTTATATTGACAGAAAAAATTGCAAAATAATGCCTTAATATTGTCAATATTAAGTAAAATCTGCTAAAGGAATGGTTATGCAACCCAAATTGATTATTTTTGACTGGGACGGCACGCTTGCCGATACCACCCAACCCATTATTCACACCATGCAAGCCGCCTTTCAAACCTGCGGCTTCAACGCACCTGCTGATGATGCCATACGTTCACACATTGGCAACAGTCTTCATGGCATCATTGCCCAGCTCGCTCCACAGCTTAACGCTGCCCAACAGCAGCAAATTGCCCAAGCCTATACCGTCAGCTATCTCAATCCCAATAATCACAATATGACCTTATTTGATGATGCGCGAGCATGCTTAGATACCTTGCAACAACAAGGTTATGGGTTAGCGGTTGCCACAGGCAAAGGACGCATCGGTTTAAATCAAGCCATCGCCCAAACCGATACCGCACATTATTGGCTGACCACCCGTTGTGCCAGCGAATGTCCTGCCAAACCTGCGCCTGATATGGTGTTAGAAATTTGTGATGAACTGGGTATTGAACCTGCCGATGCTCTTGTGGTGGGTGATACTACTTACGATTTGGAAATGGCGGCTCATGCTCGTTGTCGAGCGGTGGCGGTGTGTACAGGAGCGCACAGCCTAGCCACTTTGCAAAGCGCACCCCATGTTGCGCTGATTCAACGTTTAGCCGAATTGCCTGCCGTGTTGTTACGTCTTTAAACTTTCCAACTCAATGCCAAATCATATAAGGCTTTTTTGTTTTCGCCTGTGATTTTGGCGGCTAATTCGGCAGCTTGTTTGGTGGGCAATTCGGCTGATAATATTTTCATCACTTGTTGCGCACCATCAGGCAACTCGCTTGTGCGTTCAATGCTTGCAGGATGCAAAATCAACACCATTTCGCCCCGACTTTGATTGCTGTCTTGCGCCACTATGGTTTGCACTTCGCTGACCGTGCCGCTTAAAAAGGTTTCAAATGTTTTGCTGATTTCTCGTGCCAACACCAATGAGCGTTGTGGAAAAACTGCTGCCATATCGGCTAAAGTGGCGGCAATGCGATGAGGGGTTTCAAACATCACAATCGGATAGGTTGCTTCTGCCCATGTTGCCAATAATTTTTGCCGCTCACCCGCTTTGGCAGGCAAAAAACCATGAAAATAGAAATTCGGCTCGCTTACTCCTGCCACACTTAACGCCCCCATCACTGCGCTTGCTCCCACCACAGGCACCACGCTCAAGCCTGCTGCACGCACCCGTGCTGCCAGTTTTGCCCCAGGGTCGCACACCGCAGGCGTGCCTGCATCGGATACTTGCGCCACGGTTTTACCCTCTGCTAAAGCAGCAATGACTTTATCTGCCATTTGCTGTTCATTGTGTTCACGCACACTCAATAACTTGGCTTGTATGCCATACGCGCTCAATAATTGAGCAGTTACTCGAGTGTCTTCCGCACAAATTATATCGGCTTGTGATAAAACAGCGAGGGCGCGTAGCGTGATATCTGCCAGATTGCCGATAGGGGTCGCCACCACATATAATGTGGCTTCCTGCACGCTATCGCAGGCTTTTTGATAATGTTTTTGCATCATGATTTTGCCGTTTCCAAACAAATAAACCGCATTATAACGGGGAACCACATCATGCGTTTAAACCACCCTCAAGGTGCGGCTGCCGAAGATGCCGCGTGGGCATTTTTACAAACACAAGGTTGCACCTTAATCGCGCGTAATTGGCATTGTCCTTATGGTGAAATTGACTTGATTGTGCAACAAGGACAACACATCTTGTTTATTGAAGTGAAATACCGTAAAAATCACGCCTTTGGCGGCGCAGCATACAGCATCAGCCCCAGCAAATTAAGTAAAATAATCCGCAGTGCCGAATACTATCTGCAACAACATCATCTCAACAACATTCCTTGCCGCATTGATGCCGTATTGCTTCAAGCCAATACCGCTCCCGTGTGGCTACTCAACATCACAGGTTAATCCATCATGAATCATTTATCACAACGCATACGCGCTCATTTTGAAGAAAGCATTCAAGCCAAACAACAAGCCGTTGAAGTGCTTGCCGAACCCACTGCCGAAGCTGCCTTATTATTAATCAACTGTTTAATGAATGATGGTAAAATCCTGATTTGTGGCAACGGTGGGTCGGCAGGAGATGCCCAACATTTTGCCGC
>JBHADP010000040.1:0-5073 GCA_041855125.1 Neisseria sp.
CATTTTCTATTCATGGGGTTGAATGAAAAATCCCCCTCGAATGGAGGGGGAGTGGGGAAGAGAATCGGGTTTATTTCCAATAACGCCACCAAGGAATGGAATCTTCCTGCCATGCTTGGCTTAAATAAGGGCTTTGTGGGAAGTTTTGTGCCAATACGCGGCGGGTGTCATCCGCTAATTGTGCGTGTCCCATTTTTTGATACGACATTTCCATAATCGCTAAGGCTTCTTCCACAAAACGGGTGTTTTGGAATTGGGCAATCACGTTTTGAGCGCGATTGGCGGCCGCCAAATACGCACCGCGTTTGGCATAATAACGCGCCACTGACATTTCATTGCCTGCCAGCGCATCAACTAATTTGGTCATGCGGGTAGTGGCATCGGCAACGTATTGGCTATTGGGATAGCGTTGGATTAATTCGGCAAAGGCTTGATAGGCTTCACGGTTGGCTTTGGGGTCGCGGTCTGACCAGTCTTGTGAAGCCAGTTTATTTAATACCGATTGGTCTTCATTAAATAAGACTAAGCCTTTTAAATACAACACATAATCCATATTGGGATGGCGTGGGTGTAAACGTTGGAAACGTTCAATCGCTGCTAAAGATTTTTCACGCTCATCGTCTTTATAATAGGCGTATGCTGTATCTAATTGCGCTTGTTGGGCAAAGCGACCATTCGGAAAACGCGATTCCAATAGTTCATATAACTTAATGGCTCGCGTATAATTATTGCTGTTTAACTCATCTTGCGCTTCGGCATAGAGCTTCTCTACCGACCAATCTTGGGTAATTTGCGCATCTTTATCCACCGTGCCTGTGGCGGCACAACCACTCAACGCCGCGCTAACGGCAACGACTAAAAGAAATTTTTTCATGCAGAACACTTCCTTTGAACATCTTACCGATTATAACGATGATTTTGATTTTACGGCAGCCCCTGAAGCAGAAACTTCTATCAATTTAACCGTTCCCATTGATTTAGCAGGTTTGCGATTGGATGCTGCCTTAGCCAAATTATTGCCTGATTATTCACGCAGCCGTTTGAGCGACTGGATTAAAGAGGGTGCGGTGAGTGTGAACGGTAAAGCAGCCAAACCTAAAGATAAAATGATAGGCGGTGAAATCCTAGCGGTAACGGTGCAGCAAAGCGAGGAAACTTTAGCGTTTACCCCCGAGCCTATGGCGTTGGACATTGTTTATGAAGATGATGCGGTGCTGGTGTTGAATAAACCTGCGGGTTTGGTGGTACATCCTGCGGCAGGTAATTGGGCAGGCACGCTCTTAAATGGTTTATTGGCGCATTGCCCCAGCTTATCGCACGTTCCCCGTGCAGGCATTGTGCATCGTTTAGACAAGGACACCAGTGGCTTGATGGTGGTTGCCAAAACCTTGTCTGCCCAAAATCATTTGGTGCAACAACTGCAAGCGCGTACCGTAAAGCGCATTTATCGTGCGGTTGCCAATGGCGTGGTGCCATTTGATGGCAAAATCGACACCTTAATTGGGCGCGACCCCCATAATCGTTTAAAAATGGCAGTGGTTAAATTTGGTGGCAAACCTGCCATTACCCATGTGAAAGTATTGGAACGCTATTTGGCGCATAGCTATATTGAATGTGCATTGGAAACAGGGCGTACCCATCAAATCCGTGTGCATATGCGCGAAGCCAATCACCCTTTAGCAGGCGACCCTGTATATGGTAATCCACGCCATGCCTGTTCAGATACCGTGAAAGATGTGGTTAAAAAACTGGCACGCCAAGCCTTACACGCTTATCGCTTAAGTTTTATTCATCCTCAAACTGGCGAAGAAATGTCGTTTGAAGCACCGCTGCCTGCTGATATTTACCATTTATTATCCGTGTTACGACTGGAAAGCGGCATGGATTCATCATTAAGCCATGAAGAAGAATGGCTAGAGCGTTTGGAAGACGATGATGACGATTGGAATGAAGATGACTACGATGTGGAAGTGGTCTATGTGCGCGAATAGGAAAATATCATGTTGAAACAAGAACTAAACCACTCTCAAACTTCTTTTTTAACGGCAGATTGGGCAGCGCCCGCTCACGTTAAAACCTTAATCACGACCCGTCAAGGAGGTGTGAGCGAAGGCGTGTATCATAGTCTGAACGTGGGCGCACATGTGGGCGACCAAGCTGAACGGGTTGCTGCCAATCGTGCTTGGGTGCAACAACACGTTAGCGTGCCGATTGCTTATCTGAATCAAGTACACAGCCCTGATGTGGTACAGGCGGTGTCTAGCTTAACCTTACCTGCAACCGCCGATGCCAGCGTAGATAATACAGGGCAGGCAGCTTGTGCAGTGATGACGGCAGATTGCTTACCTGTATTATTGTGCGACCGAGCAGGAACCGTTGTGGCGGCTGCCCATGCAGGTTGGCGCGGCTTGGCTGCAGGCATATTAGAGCAGACTGTGATTGCCATGAAAGTGCCACCCACAGAAATCATGGCATATTTAGGACCTGCGATTGGGGCGGAAGCCTTTGAAGTGGGACAAGATGTGTGGGACGCATTTTGTAGCCGCTATCCTGCTGCCCAAAGTGCGTTTACATCTATTGGGCAAGATAAATATTTGGCAGACATCTATGCTTTAGCACGCTTAGTATTACAAGATGTAGGCGTGAGCCAAATCAGTGGTGGACAATATTGCACGGTGTTAGAACGGGAACGCTTCTTTTCCTATCGCCGTGATGGGCAAACAGGGCGTATGGTCAGCGTGATTTGGTTGGAGAAATAACACTATTGGTGCAATTTACAAAACTAATGCTTGCAATAAAAACGGTTTGCATTTATATTTACAAATACAACTAAATATCATTTGAAATATGCAACACACTCACCATTATCAGGAGAATCACCATGTTTGTTTGTATCTGTAATGCGATTACCGACCGCCAAATTCAAGAAGTGGTTGCAGCGGGTGCAACCAGCTTGAGCGATTTGCAAGCCCAGTTGGGCGTGGCAACTTGCTGTGGTTGTTGCAGCGATTTGGCATCGTCTTATTTGAGCGCCAATAACACCACCAATCAAAACAATACGACAGTTACTGCAGGTATTAAAGTTAGTATGTAATCTACCCATCATCAATCAACCGCTTGAATATCCATGTTCAAGCGGTTTGTTTTATTTGCTATGATGGTGATTTTTGTCATCAAGAGAACAGCATGACCGCTCCCACCTTGTTATCACGCCATAAAATGTTTAATGGCAGCCAAGAACGTTATTGTTGCGTTAGCCCAAGTATGCAGCGCGAGATGGTTTTTTCCCTTTATTTACCGCCACAAGCCTTACAAGGTTATGCCGTGCCTGCTTTATATTGGCTGCCCGATTCGCAGCAAACCGATGAAGTTTTTGTGCAACAATCGGGCGCACAGCGTTTTGCAGCACATTGGGGCTTGGCACTCATCGCGCTTAACACGGCAATATCATCAGAGCAAGATTTCACATCGTATATCGTGCATGAATTGCCTGCTTGGGTGGAACAGCATTTTCCAATCAGTAATCAACGTTGTTTGTTAGGGCAGGGAACAGGCGGTTATGATGCGCTGCAAATCGCCCTCAATCATTCTCATCAATATGCTGCGGTTTCTGCTTTTTGTCCGCCTGCCAACAGCGCATGGATAAAACCTCTATCACATTCATTGCCCATCTTAATTGATGATGCCAGTCTGCATACGTCAGATGAAGCAGCCCAATCTTTATTGTATGCGGCGCGTGCTGTGGGTTTGTCGGTGCAATATCACCGCCGTTCAGGTTATGATAACAGCCATTATTTTATTGCCAGTTTTATCGACAGCCATATTGAATTTCATGCAGATGCTTTGGATTTATAACCCATTCGTTTCCTAATAAGAAAACTTGTTTTTCTCTAAACTCTGCTGATAAACAATATAAATCTTGTTACAATTCCCCATTACTTAAATCGATTGATAGGAGACCCCCATGAAAAAAACACTCTTGCTAACTTTATTGGCTGTGGCAAGCACTGCCGCTAGTGCTGCCAGCTATAAAATCGACCCTTTCCATGCCAATGCCCGTTTTGCCATTGACCATTTTGGCACCAGCACCAATGTGGGCGGTTTTTATGGTTTAGAAGGCACAGTACAATTTGACCCTGCCAAACGCACAGGCGCGGTAGATGTGCGGATTCCTGTGAAAAACCTGCAATCGAGCAGCAATCAATTTACACAACACTTAACATCAGCAGATTTATTTAATGCTGAACAACACCCTGAAATTCGCTTTGTAAGTGAAAAATTTGTGTTTAAAGGCGATAAAGTGAGTGCTGTGGAAGGACGTTTAACCTTATTGGGCAAAACCCACCCTGTTACCTTAAAAGCCACGAAGTTTAATTGCTATCAAAGCCCGATGTTGAAAACCGAAGTATGCGGTGGCGATTTTGAAACGGTGATAGACCGCACACAATGGGGAATGAATTATTTGGTGAATGCAGGCATGACCAAAAATGTGAAGCTGGATATTCAGATTGAGGCTGCCAAGCAATAACATAAAATAAGCCGTTTTCTCAATGAAAACGGCTTTTTATTAAAATGATTTACAGATGGCGTTGTAACTGGTTTGTCAGCTTATTGGCAACTTCTGCTAAAGCAGGGGCAGGTTGAACAAAATCGGCAATTTGCGTCATCTCCAAACCAGCATAACCACAGGGGTTAATCAGTTGAAATGGGCTTAAGTCCATGTCCACATTTAATGCCAAACCGTGATACACCGAGCCATTTTTAATGCGTAAACCTAATGATGCTATTTTTTTATTGCCCACATACACCCCCGGACGCTTGGGGTCGGCATAGGCTGTGATGTCATATTCGGCAAGCGTGGCGATGATGCTGTTTTCTAAAGCAGAAACTATGTTTCGCACACTGCTTTTACGCCGTTTAAAATCAATCAGAGTATAGACCACCAGTTGCCCCAAACCGTGATAGGTAATTTGCCCACCACGGTCGATTTGCACAACGGGAATATGGCTGGGCATCAGCAAGTGTTCGGGTTTGCCTGCCAAGCCTTGTGTAAACACAGGCGGATGTTCAACC